>JANXTP010000282.1 GCA_025352345.1 Burkholderiales bacterium
CGATGCCGAAGCCCGGCGGCACGACGCCGAAGGTGTCGAAGGCCTGCATGCCCCACTTCATGAACTCGTAGCGCTCCTGGTTGCGCTGGAACTCGAGCTTCATGTTCAGGTCGAGTGCCTTCTTGTTGCCGTAGTGGTCGACCATCACGCTGTGGTCGACGACCAGATCGACCGGCACCAGCGGCTCGATGGTCTTCGCGTTCTTGCCCATCGAGGCAGCGACATTGCGCATCGCGGCCAGGTCGGCCAGCAGCGGCACGCCGGTGAAGTCCTGCAGCACCACGCGGGCGACGACGAAGGGGATTTCGTCGCTGCGCAGGGCCTGGGGCTTCCAGTTGGCGAGCTGCTCGACGTGCGCGAACGTCACCTTCTTGCCGTCGCAGTTGCGCAGCACCGACTCCAGCACGATGCGCAGCGACACCGGCAGCCGCGCCACGTTGGGGATCAGCTTGGCGAGCGCCGGCAGCGAGTAATAACCGCCTTCGACGCCACTTTCGGTGGTGAAGGTCTTCAGCGTCTTGGCGAAGGCGTGCGTGGGTGTCGTGGACTTTGCGGCAGATCGGCTCATGGCGGCTCCTGACGAGAGGGTGTGATGCGAATGCTGGTCATTGTGGACGGGTGGTATGTTGCAGTCCATGGCCCCGATCAGCTTCTTCTGGCACGACTACGAAACCTTCGGCGTGGTGCCCCGCCGTGACCGCCCGGCGCAGTTCGCCGGCCTGCGCACCGATGCCGACCTGAACCAGATCTGCGAGCCCGTCACGCTGTATTGCCAGCCCGCGCCCGACACGCTGCCCGACCCCGAGAGCTGCCTGCTGACGGGCATCACGCCGCAGGTCTGCATGACACGCGGCGTGCCCGAGCACGCTTTTGCCGCGGCGATCGAAGCGCAACTGGCGAAGCCCGGCACCATCGGCGTCGGCTACAACTCGATCCGCTTCGACGACGAGGTGACGCGCTTCCTGTTCTGGCGCAACCTGATCGACCCCTACGCCCGCGAATGGCAGAACCAGTGCGGCCGTTGGGATTTGCTGGACGTGGTGCGCTGCGCCTATGCGCTGCGACCCGATGGCATCACCTGGCCCACGCACAGCGACGGCCGGCCGTCGTTCAAGCTCGAACACCTGACGGTTGCCAATGGCATCGCACACGAGGCGGCGCACGATGCGCTGTCGGACGTGCGCGCCACCGTGGCGCTGGCCCGGCTCATCAAGGACAAGCAGCCCAAACTGTGGGACTTCTGTCTGCGCCTGCGCAAGAAGGACGCCGTCATCGAGGAAATGGCCAACGCGCAGAAGGCGGGCCAACCGTTTTTGCATGTGTCGGGCATGGTCCCTCCCGATCGCGGCTGCATCGCGCTGGTGTGGCCGCTGGCGCCGCACCCGACGAACAAGAACGAGGTGATCGTCTGGGACCTGGCCGAAGACCCCGGCGTGCTGCAGACGCTGAACGCCGAGACGATCCGCCAGCGCATGTTCAGCCGCACCGATGCGCTGCCCGAAGGCGTGACGCGGCTGCCGATCAAGACCATCCACTTGAACAAATCGCCGGTGGTGATCGGCAACCTGAAGACGCTGAGCCCCGAAATGGCCGCGCGCTGGGGCATCGATGTCGTGCAAGCCCGCAAGCATGCCGACGTGGCCGCGCAGCAGACCGCGCTGCTGGCCGGGCTGTGGCCCGAGGTGTTCGAGCGGCCGGCGCCTGAAGGCCGGCCCGATGTCGATGAAGACCTTTACGGCGGCTTCGTCGGCAACGACGACCGGCGCCTGCTACAACGGCTGCGTGGGTTGCCGCCACAAACCCTGGCCGAGCAGCGCCCGGCGTTTGCGGATCCCCGACTCAGCGAGCTGCTGTTTCGCTACCGTGCCCGCAATTTCCCGCAGACGCTGACCGAGGCCGAACAGCAGCAGTGGCATGAACACCGGGCACACCGCCTGCACGACGGCGCCGGCGGTGGGCTGACGCTGGCCACGTTTTTCGAGCGCATCGACCAGTTGGGCGAATCGCTGCCCGTTCCCGACGACGAACGCGCCCAGGGCATCCTGGGCGACCTGGTGGATTACGCCACCGAGATCGCGCCAGATAGGGATTGACAGGCCCTAGTACATCAACACGTAAGTTTAGGAACGTAATGCCGGCTGAGCTTCTGGTCAGCGTCCTGACGTGTGAACGACCACTCGATGGTGCGCTGCGCAGCGTTGCGCGCCTGCTGCCACGCGTCGACTTCGCCCCG
>JANXTP010000298.1 GCA_025352345.1 Burkholderiales bacterium
GTGATCGCCTTCTGGCACGGCCCGCAGGCGACGGCCGCCGATGTGCCGTTCGCGCGCTACGTGTTCCTGCTCAACGCCCTCGACGACGGCCACGGTGGCCTGGAGCACCGCGCCAGCACCGCGCTGATCACCGCGCGCCGCGACCTGCCGCGCCAGCCTCTGAAGGGCGCGCCACCCGATGCCCTGAGCGACGGCTACGTGACGCTGTTGGGCCTGATCAGCCACGAGTATTTCCACACCTGGAACGTCAAGCGCCTGAAGCCGTGCGACTTCGCGCCGTATGACTACAGCCGCGAAAACTACACCGAACTGCTGTGGTTCTTCGAGGGCTTCACCTCGTATTACGACGACCTGCTGCTGCGCCATGCCGGGTTGATCGACGAGGCGCGCTACCTGAAGGCGATTGCGAAGACGCTGTCCAGCGTGCAGGCCATGCCCGGGCGGCAGGTGCAAAGCGTGGCGCAGGCGAGCTTCGATGCCTGGGTCAAGTACTACCGCAGCGACGAGAACACGCCGAACGCGACGATCAGCTACTACACCAAGGGCTCGCTGGTCGCACTGGCTTTGGACCTGAGCCTGCGATCGACCACCCCCGCACGTCGTGGGGCCACGCTCGATGCCGTGATGCGCGGCCTGTGGGCGCGCAGCGCGGGCGGTGCGATCACCGAGGCCGACATCGCCCAGGTGCTGCGCGCCGTGGCCGGCCCGGCGCAGGCCGATGCGTTGTGTGCGCAGTGGCATACGTGGGTGCACGGCACCGGTGAGCTGCCACTGCGTGAGCTGCTCCAGCGCTTCGGCGTGCAATGGCAGGTGTCAGCGGCCACGCTGGCGCAGCGCCTGGGCGTGCGCGTCAGCGAAAGCGCCTTGACCGGCATCAAGGTCACCCATGTGCTGCGGGGCGGCGCGGCGGAACGCGCTGGTCTGTCGGCCGGCGACGAGGTGCTGGCGCTCGGTGACTGGCGCTTGCGCCGGCTCGACGATGCGCTGCGGGTGCTGGTGCCTGGGCAGAGCGCTGCGCTGCTGGTGTCACGCGATCAGCGTCTGCTGGCTTTGCCACTGAGCTTGCCGCTGGAGGCGCCCGAAGCGACTGAGCTTGCGGGTGCCATCACGCTGACCGCCGACCCTCAGGCCCCGCGCGCTGCGCTCGCGCTGCGCCAGACCTGGCTGGGCGGCCGAAGGGCTGAGTGGCTGAGCCGAGCGGCGCCGATGCGGCTCCAGCGATGACGCCCACCGCGCAAGCCCCCGTGCCTGGTCGCAGGCGCTGGGCGGGCCGAGTGGCCGTGGTCATCACCGTGTTGGTGATGCACGCCTGCGTGGTGCGCAACATCCACGACAGCGTGATCGATTTCGACCCAGGCAAGAAGCCGGCCCGCATCGAACTGGTGGCCGTGCAAGAGATGGCCTTCAGCGCACCGCCGCCGCCCCCCGTGGCACCTCCGCCACCTCCGCGACCCCCTCGGCAAGTCGCGCCAGTGGCAGCTGCGGCGTCGGCACCTGCGGTGGCAGCGTCTGCACCTGAGCCGGTGGCGAATCCGATGCTGGTGTCTATGCCTGAGCCGGTGCTGGTCATCATGCCAGCGCTGCCCCCCTCCAGCGCACCCGAACCGGTGGCATCGGCCGCGCCTGCATCGGCGCCAGCGTCGGCGGCCGACACCTTCGGCTGGCCGCCGTCGACCCGCATCACCTACGAGCTGACCGGCAACTACCGCGGCGAGGTCTCCGGCAGTGCGCAGGTCGACTGGGTGCGTGTCGGAGATCGCTATCAGGTGCACCTGGATGTGATCGTCGGCGCCTCGTTTGCGCCGCTGTACTCGCGCCGCATGAGCAGCGATGGGCGGCTGACCGAAGCGGGCCTCGTGCCCGAACGCTACGACGAAGAGAGCAAGGTCGCGTTTCGTGACCGCAAGCGCACCAGTGTCACGCTCGATCCCGATGCGGTGGTGCTGAACAACGGCGTGCGCGTCGATCGCGTGCCCGGCGTGCAGGACACCGCCAGCCAGTTCGTGCAGCTCACCTACCTGTTCACCCGGCACCCCGAATTGCTCAGGCCTGGCGGCACGATCGAGCTGCCGCTGGCCTTGCCGCGCCGCATGAGCGTGTGGACCTACGACGTGCGTGAATCTGAGCCGGTGTACACCTCGTTCGGGGCCATCGATGCCGTGCCGCTGCAGCCGCGCCGCGAATCGCGCAAGGGCGACGAGCTGTCGGCCACCGTCTGGTTCGCGCCCAGCCTGAAATACCTGCCGGTGCGCATCCGCATCCAGCAAGATGCCGAGACCTACATCGACCTGCTGATCAAGCAGCGGCCGCAACTGATGAAATAGGGCCCCCCAGTCGCTTTGCTCCTGCCCCGAGGGGCGCTGCCCGGCTTCGGGCGGCCGGGCGCCGGGCGTTCCCCTGTTCGCTAAAGTCATTCCATTCTTGTCAGGAGTCCGCCATGCCCCACGAATTCATCCTCACCGACACCGTGGGCGATGGCCCACTGAAGACCGGGCTGATCACGCTGAACCGGCCCAAGCAGCTCAATGCGCTGAACGATGGCCTGATGAGCGAGTTGGGTACGGCGCTGCAGGCCTTTGATGCCGACGTGGGCATCGGCTGCATCGTCATCACCGGCAGCGAAAAGGCCTTCGCGGCCGGCGCCGACATCGGTGCGATGGCGACACTGACCTACATGGAAGCCTACAAGGGCGACTTCATCACCCGCAACTGGGAGGCCTTGCGCAGCGTGCGCAAGCCGGTGATCGCGGCGGTGGGGGGCTTTGCGCTGGGGGGCGGTTGCGAGCTGGCGATGATGTGCGACTTCATCATCGCTGCCGACACCGCGAAGTTCGGCCAGCCCGAGATCAAGCTCGGCATCATCCCCGGCGCCGGCGGCACGCAGCGACTGCCGCGCGCCATCGGCAAGGCCAAGGCGATGGACCTGGTGCTGACCGGCCGCATGATGGACGCCACCGAGGCCGAGCGGGCGGGCCTGGTCTCGCGCGTGGTGCCGGCGGCCGACCTGCTGACGGTGGCGCTCGCCGCCGCGCAGAACATTTGCGAGTACAGCGGCCCGAGCGTGATGATGGCCAAGGAGTGCGTCAACCGCGCCTTCGAGGGCTCGCTGGCCGACGGCGTCAGCCACGAGCGCCGGATGTTCCACTCGCTGTTTGCCACCGAAGACCAGAAAGAAGGCATGGACGCCTTTGTGAACAAGCGCAAGCCGGTGTTCAAGCAGCGCTGACGCGTGCCGGGCCGCAGCGCGCGTCCGGCCCGGGTGCCGCTGGATTTCAACGACGCACCGATCCGTCCGCCGACGCGCCCGCGTTGATCGAGCGGTCGGTGCGCGAGGCCTGTGCCGATCCATTCACCGCGGTGGTGGCACCCACCCCCACGCTGACGCTGTTGACATCGGCCGCATCGCGTGCGGTGTCGCGCGCCGCACCCGCACCAGTGACCGCCGCGCCGCGCGCAGCATCGACCCGGTCATCGGCGCGTTCGCGCAGACGGGCGGCGCGCTCGGCGGCCGATTGCTTGAGCGTGTCGGTGCGAGCGGCACCGGCCTGGCCGACCTCCTTCGCGCCTCGGCTGGCGTCGCCGGCCTTCTGCACCTCCTTGTCGCCGCGCGGCAGTGCTGGCCGGTCGAGGTCGATCCGGCCGGCTGCGCTGCCGCCGATGTCGATGCCGTGCGACCCCAGGCCACCGCCAAGACCGCCGCCACCTCCGCCCAGCAGGCCGGCATGTACGGGCTGAAGCAGTGCCGCGGCCGACAGCACGGCAAGGGCGCAGGCGGAACGAACGATCTGTGTATGCGCAGTCATGATGATTTCCTTCGATGTGCCGGAGGGCCGGCCTGTCCGGCCCTCACACGCAGTACAACGGGGCATCACGAACGTTTCTTCCGCTGCATTTGTAAGCAATGGCAAGCAAGCCATCGCAAGCGGGGGTCGCGTGCCGCTCAGGGAGAGGTCGCGTGCACTCGGTCAGGCGCAACGCGGGTGTGCTCACCGACCAGCCCGATGCCGAATACCGGGTCGCGGCCGGGGGCGCCGAGATCGATCGCGCCGTCGCTCAGCTGGCGCAGTGCGGCCTGTGCGGCCGCAGGGTTCGGCTGCCGCATCGACTCGGCCAGCAGGCCGGCCACCAGCGGTGCGGCGAACGAGGTGCCGCGCGCCACGGCATAACTGCCGTTGCCGCGCGCCACCGCGAGGTCGGCCCCCGGCGCGGCGAACATGACCTGGGCGCCCTGCGCTGCCTCGGGCAGCACGCGGCGGGCTGGCGTCACCGCGGTCACGCCGACGACGCCGGGGTAGGCCGCGGGGTACAGCGCCGGTGCCGCCGGGCCATCGTTGCCGACGGCGGCCACGATCAGGTGGCCTTGGCGGTTCATGGTCTCAATGGCGCGCTCGAGCAGCCGGTTGGCGGGACCAACCACGCTGATGTTCACCACCGCCACCCGCTCGCGGGCCATCCAGGCAAGCGCCTGGGCGATCGTCTCGGCCGCAGCGGCCGCTGGCTGACCGCAGTAGATGTCGGCCGCGTAAAGCAGCGCGCCGGGGGCGCTGCCGGCAAAAGCCGCATCGCGCCCCACCAGCAGCGAGGCCACTGCGGTGCCGTGCGAGCTCGGCACCGGCGTGCCGTTGCAGCCCCAGGTGCGCACCTGGGCATCATGGAACACCGGATGCCGGCGTTCGACGCCGCTGTGCTGTCGCTCCGGCCTGTGGCAATCTCCCCGTTCTCGCCGCCGAGTGTGTAGACATGGTTGAAGTCGGCGTCGACCTGCGGATCGATCGCCCGCAGCCGTGCCAGCGATTCGGCGGTGCCCCTGCCCTTCGGCGGGCTCAGCACCACCTGGCGCAATGACAGTTCCACCAGCACCTCTTCACGCAGCACGGCAAAACCCAGCGCGCGCGCGGCATCGACGATCGGTTGCGTTGGCGCGATCAGCAGCAGCTCCTGGCGGCGCACCGGTTCGCCGGCCGGATCGGCTTCCAGCACATCGGCATGCTCGCGCAGCAGCTCGCGCACGGTGTTCGCGCGCAGCGATTTCAATGTCAGTGGCAACGCGCTGCGCGCCGACTCGCCGGTCGTGACATCGGGCAGACGCTGCAGCTCCCTCGGCGGGCTCGGCAGCGTCGGCAGCGTCGGCAAATTCATCCGCGGCAGGCCGAGTTGCGCTTGCGCAGGCGCAGCGATGCCGAGTGCTGCGGCCAGCAGCGCTGTGGTGCCGGCGTGCCGGGCGCCGCGAAAAAGCAGGGTGGAACAAGTCATGGGGCAGCACGATAACGAAGAAGGTGTGGAACAAAATCCGATCCCCGAACGTTGTACCTGACATCGATGGCCGATTCTTCACCGACCGTGCGCAGCGAGATCGCCGCACTGCTGCCGCGTTTGCGGCGGTTCTCGCGGACGCTCGCGCACCGCCGCGAGGATGCCGATGACTTGGTGCAGATCACCGTTGAGCGGGCGCTGACCCGCGCCGAGCAATGGCAACCCGGCACGCGCCTGGACAGCTGGATGTTCCGCATCATGCAGAACGCCTGGTTCGACGAGTTGCGTGTGCGCGATCGGCGCAGCCAGACTTTTGTGGGAGAAGAGATGGGCGAGCAGGTGGGTGTGTCGACGACCGACGCGCAGATCGATGCGATCGCGGTGCGCAAGGCTGTGGCGACGCTGAGCGACGACCAGCGCGCGGTGGTCGGCCTGGTGCTGGTCGAAGGCCTGCCGTACCAGGAAGCCGCCGACGTGCTGGGGGTGCCGATCGGCACGCTGACCAGCCGCCTGTACCGCGCCCGCGAAGCGCTGCAAGCCTTGCTGTCCGACCCTGCCGGAGCCAGACGATGAACTGGTCTGACGACACCTTGATGGCCTATGCCGACGGAGAGCTCGACAGCGCGCAACGCGCCGATGTTGAACGCGCACTCGATGAAGACACCGCACTGCGCCAGCGGGTGGCCGCGTTGCAGGTGCAGCGCGATCGGGTGCAGGCTGCGTTTTCAGCGGTGCTCGACGAACCGGTGCCGGACCGCCTGAGCCGCCTGCTGCAGCCGTCTGCGATGGTGTCGCTGGACGCTGTGCGTGCCGCACGTGACCGTGACACAGAGGAACGGAAACGCGAACGACCATCGATGTCCTGGGCGCAGTGGGGCGGCATCGCCGCCAGCCTGCTGCTGGGCCTGCTGTTGGGCCTGCAATTCGACCGCGGCGGCACTGGCCTGCGCGACGGGAAGTTGGTGGCCGGAGATGCGCTGGCGCAGGCGCTGACCACTCAACTGGCCAGCGCGCCCGTGGCTGGCGAACCGGTCGCCGTGCACCTGAGCTTTGTCGATCGGGCCGGCGACTACTGCCGCACCTTCAGCACGGCAGCCCTCGCGGGACTGGCCTGCCGACAGGCCGGCCAGTGGATGCTGCAGACCGTGATCGCCGTCGATGCCACGCCGAGCGGGACCGTGCGCCAGGCGGCCAGTGCCATGCCTCAGGCCGTGCTGGACGCCGTCGACCAGCGCCGCAGCGGCGACATGTTCGATGCGACGCTTGAACGTCAGTCGCGCGATCAGGGCTGGCGTCGCTGAGCGCCGCAGCCCGGTCGGCGGGCTCAACCTTCCTTGCGCAGCGACGGGAACAGGATCACGTC
>JANXTP010000391.1 GCA_025352345.1 Burkholderiales bacterium
CGCGCTGGTCACTTGGCCGCCGCTCGACGTGGTGCCCTGAAACGTGCTCGTCATCGACGGGTCAAGCGAACCCGTTGCCAGCGTCACCAACGGCGTTGGCGCGGACGTCGGGGTGAACGTCGCCGGACCGTTGTAGCCGTACATGGTGTAGCTCAGCGAATTGAACGTACCGCCGCCGAAGCCGCCGTTGCTGAACACATTCGTGCCGGTGCCGCTGAAGGCGATGTACAGGCCGTAGCTGCTGGTCAGGCCGGCGGGCTGAAACGTGTTGGGGCCGAGTTGTGCGTTGGTGATCGCCAGGAAGCCGGTTTCCGTGAAGCCGGTGGCCGTGTTGGTCACGACGGCGTAGTCGGAGATAAGCAGGTTGTCCGCGGTGAATACCGTACCGGCCAGCCCGACGGCAGCAGGATTGAACGTGAACTGCGGCAGTGCGGCCGACGCGCCGGCGCATGCGGTGACGGTGGCGACTGCAAGTGCCGTGCGGCGAAGGACGGTCTTTGAGCGGGCGTAGAAGACTGATTGCATGAAGGTTCTCCGGTGGTGAAGGCGACGCATCGAATATATGAGTTACGGTTCGTTTCCACCGTAGGACAAGTCCGATTCGCCACCCCTCAAGTCGGGGGTCAACCGGGTCTTCGCATGTTCTCTGCGGCGAGGCTCGCGCTCATCGCGGTGGTCCCGCGCTGGTCTGCACGGTGGCGGTGATCACCCGCCCGACCCGCCGCGGAACCTTTCCGGCCTCGTGCTGCTCGCCAAGGTCAACGGTGGATGCGGCCACGACGATCGCTGCCCGCGGGCCGCGGTTCGCCACGCCGGGGTTGCCGGCAATGCCTTCGTCACCCGCCCTCGGCCGCATGCCCTGTGGAAGCGGCCCGGTTGGATCCAAAACGCCGCTTGAGCGGCTGGTGGACAAACAGCGCGATGCGCTGATGCCCACTCCGCCTCAGGCGGCCGTGCGGATCGATACGAGGTGGGCGGTCGCCGTCTTCTTGCCCAGGGTCTTCAGTGCGTTGATGGCCGCCAGGTGCTTCTCGCGGGGGCGCGCCTTGCCACTTTCCCAGTTGTAGACCGACTGACCGGACGTTCCGACCAGCAAGCCGCAATCTTCCGCCGACAGCCCGAGTCGCTTGCGCTGGGTCTGAAGTCCTTTCGCACTGAACCGGCCGGACTGTGACGTCGGCGCCTGCGCCTGCGCCTGCGCCTGCGCAGTGGCCGGCGCAACTTTCGCGCCGGCCTTGCGCAGCTTGTTCAGCTCCTGCTCAGCCGCCTGAGCCCGGCGCTTCAGTGCAGCGATGTCGGTTCGATGTGCGGCCAGCGCCTTCTTGAGGGGCTCGACTTCGAGGCGAGCCTCTTTTCGAGCGACACGCGCAATTTCGGCCTTGAGGAGGGAAGCAATGTTTGGCATGGGTCCGATTGTGCAACGGCCGCCGCCTTATCGTGTCGCCGCCCCGCGAAGCGCCCAGCGCGCCGCCGATCAGCCGTTCTCCTTCAGCATCTCGAGCGTGCGCAGGAACTCGACCAGGCCGTGGCTGAGGGCGCCATCGAACTGCAGCGCATGCGGCCGTAGCGGATCAGGTTGCGCGCGTCCTGCATCGCGAACAGGTTTTCGCCGATCGCCATCGGCTTGTCGCAGTGCCGGGCGCGTTCGGCCCGCGGTGCGTAATCGAGCGTCGAGGTCGCTGCGCATCTCGCGCTCCAGCCCTTCGAGGCCCTGACCCGGCCAGCAACAACCGTTGGCGGCGTCGACGAACAGCTTGCCGTTGCCGTAGCGCTCAGCGAGCAGCCGATCGCGCGGCCGGCGCTCGATCTTCGCGACCACATTCGACACCGCCATGTCGATCGTGCCGACCGCGACCGAGCGCTCGCCGTGGCCGCCGGGCATCTCGCTCGCCATCATCGTGGCCCAGATCGTCTGCGGGTCGAGGTTGTCGCGGTCGGCGTCGGGCAGCGACGCCGGATCGGCTCCGAGGCGCGGCGCCGCCATCGACCGACGGCTATGAATCCGGT
>JANXTP010000393.1 GCA_025352345.1 Burkholderiales bacterium
CCGCTGGCTGCACGTTGAATCGGTAGGCATTGGTGGACGCGGCCTGGTAGCGGCGGCCCTCGAAGATCAGCACCCAGCGGCCGGTCTGGTCGAGCGTGGTCAAGTCGGCATCGGTGCTCAGGCCGGTGAGCCAGCGCTGATCGCCGCTCGGGCTGATCAGCCGCCAGGTCGAATCGCCATTGGTGACCGACTGGATGTCGAAGAAGACCTTGTCGCCCGCGCTGGCGTCGAAGGCATACAAGGCTGTCGAGTTGCCGGGATCGAGCGCACCTGACTGCGGCGTACCCGGCGTGAACACCTTCGCCGAGGCCAGGTCGAGCAAGGCGAAGCCGTAGGCGCCGGTGGTGTTGCCTTCAACACGCAGCGTGTAGGTGCCAGCCTTCAGCGTCATCACCGGGTTGCTGCCGATGTCCCAGCTGCGCTGCTGGAAATTGAGCGACCCGATCACACCCCGGTCGCCCACCAGGGTCCAGTACAGCTGGCCGTTGTCGACCCGCGTGTCCATCACCACCTGCGTGTCCTGCGCGATGGTGAAGGTGTACAGGTCGCGCTGGGTGGTCAGCGAGCGGTTGCCATTGACCAGCGTGCCGAGCACCAGTGGTGCGGGGGTGGCCGGTGTGCTGCTCAGCCGCGCCCAGTCGATGGCGACATCGGTCCGGGTGGCCGCGCCACCGCTCACTGCATTCGACTGGTAGAGGCTGGCGCGTGCGCCGCCGGCAAACGCATCGACGGTGGCTGAACCAAAGGACAGGGTGGCCAAGTCGACGCCGGCATCACTGGCCAGCACGGCCACGAAACCGCCGTTGGCGGTCGCCTCCAGCCGCAGCCGATACCAGGTGTTGTCCGCAAACGCAAAGGCGGTCGACTGGAAGTAGCTGTTGCCTCCCACGCCACGGGCATCAACGCGCAGCTGCCGCGAGGCGCCGGAGTTGTCGCTGCCCAGTGCGGTGGCGACCCAGATATTCGGGTCGGCTGTGTCTCGCAGCATCAGGCCCAGCAACTCGTTGTTGGCGCCACCGGCGGCCTGTGCCAGCGTGTTGAAGCGAGCTTCGTAGCGGATGCCTGCGCCGGAGACGTTGCCGCTGCTGACCAGACCGTAGCCTGCATTGCCAGAGGTGAACGTGTTCTGCACGCGCAGCACCGATGCACCGTCCAGCGTCTCGAAGCTGGTGGTCAGGCCACCGCGGTCTTGCAGTGTCGGCGGCACGCCGCCGCTGCTGGCCCACAGCGGATCGAGGCTGGGCCCGTTGAATTCCTGGTTGAAGCCGGAGACGCGCTCGGCCAGCGTGTTGCCACGGGGCAGCACATTGAAGCTGAAGGCGTTCGGTGCGGTGTTGTAACGGCGGCCCTCGACCAGCAGCGTGTAGACACCGGCCTGCAGGTAAGTGCGCTCGGCCACGTCGTAGTAGAAAGCGCTGCTCCAAAGCTGCTCCCCGGTGGGCGAGAGCAGACGCCACAGCATGTCGGCATTGGCCGCGCTCAGCTGATCAAAGGCATAGCGGTCACCGGCGGCCACCGTGAAGCGATAGGCCTGCGTCGAATTGCCCGGCAGCAAGGAGCCACTGACCACCGTGCCCGGCGTGATCGCCGTGGCAGCGGCCAGATCGATCAGGCGGAAGGCGAAATCGCCGATTGAATCGCTTGGCGCATCGACGCTCAGCGTGTAGTGCCCCGGCGCCAGCGTGTAGACCACGCGGTCACCGTGCGCCGGGTCACTGCTGTAGCCGTTGAAGCCGCCGAAGTCCTGCGAGTCGCTGGACTGGAAGCTGCGGTTGGTGACAAGGTTGCCCGTCGGGCCGGCGAGGCTCCAGGTGAAGTTGGTGTCGGTCAGCGAGTCGAAGACCACCGTGCGGGCCTGCGTCACGTCGAGCTTGTAGAGCACCTGCTGACCTGGCGTCGCAATGCGACCTTCGATCGTGTCGGGCAGGCTGTCGTTGCGGCTGATGACCCGACCGGTGTTGCCGTTCAAGCTGCTGTCGGTTGCCGAGGTTCCTGTGCTGTCGTCGAGCTTGTAGTAGAGCGCCAGTCCGGCTTCGCTTCCATTAAGCACCGACGACCGTGCCGCCGCGATTTCCGCCGCGCTGCGCACCAAGTTCCAGACGCGCGCTTCATCGACGCTGCCAACCAGGGGACCGAAGCCACCATAGGGCTCGTTGGTGTGGCCGATGAACAGAGGCTTGGCGCTCGATGTCGCATTCAGATTGGTGCGCACCGAGCCGCTGGAAACGAGCACCCCGTCGACGAAAATTCTCATCACGCCCGCATCGCGGTCGATGGTCGCGGCGACATGGGTGGGCGTGCCCAGCTTGATCGGGCTGCCGCTGGTCTGAACATACTGCTCGCCACTCGCGTCGCCGGTGCTCAACAGCAGATCGCCGCCGCTGGTCACGAACAGAGCGTAGGTGCGGCCTGCCCCCAGAGAGGCATCGTCCGCGCCCTTGTAGAGCACCGGCATGTAGCTGTTGGTGAACCGGGATACGTTGATCCAGGCCTCGATTGTCACGGTGCGCGTGGCATCGAGGGCCGGTGTGCTGGTCGCTTCGATCCACCGGGAGGCATCAACGGTCAGGGCGCCACCCAGGGTGCCAGAGACCCAGTTGGGCGGCAGCCGCTGAGGCTGGCCCAGCGTCAGCGTGCGTTGGGTGTCGACCACCGGCTGCAGATTGAACGCGTAGTCCGACGTGCCGGTGGTGGACGTGACCCGCCCTTCGAGCAGCACTGTGTAGGTGCCTGATTGCGCCGTCGTGAAGGTCTCCACGTCGGCGTGAGCCTGGTTCGGACCCCATGCGTTTTTGCCGTCGGGGGCGATCAGGCGCCACCAGGTGTCGCCCTGAGACAACTTGCTGTCGAGGTAGTAGCGGTCGCCGGCATTGGCGGTGAAGCTGTAGGCATCCGTCTCGTTGGCGGGGCTCAGCTGGCCGTTGACCGCGACACCGGGTGTCAGGCCTTGCGCCTTGCTGAGGTCCACCAGGCGGAAGCTGTAGTCGCCGGTCTTGTCACCAACGCCATCGACGGACAGCGTGTAGTCGCCCGATTTCAGGTCGAGCGCGGTGTTGCCGCCCACATCAGCGCCATCGGCCGAGCGCAGTGGCGTCGGTGGCACGACTGCGCCATTCGGCCCGTTGAGCGACCACTGCAGCTGGTTGTCAGGCGTGAGCGAGTCGAAGACGATGCGGACGTCGTTCTTCAGCGAGAAGCTGTAACGATCGACCTCTCCCGGCACATCGATACGGCCATCGACGCGCGGAACAACCGAGTCACCGGACAGCAGAACCCGCGGCTCGAGCGCTTCGACCAACGGCGCGGTGCGGCGGGTCGGCGCGGCCGGAACGATGGCTTCCAGCGCGCGCTGCACCAGACGGGCCAGCAACGTGCGCTCCGCCGAGGCCTGCCCTCGGCTGCCCTTCTTTGCTTTTCGACGCGAACTGGAACTTTTGACTTCGGTATCCAAGCACGGCTCCACAAATCCACCAGTCCGAGCCGTTGCAGAAAGGCCACCCCGTCGATAGGCGACCTGCCGTGCTGGATTCGACCCTCACAGGTGCCCCAGCGATATCCGCAAAAGCAAAAATGATTATCACAATTGAATGCTGGATAGCGATGCGGGAAATGTCGCCCTTCGGGGCGTGACCCCCATAGGTGGGGGGTGCGCCGATGGTGGCGTATCAGGTTTCTGTCACCGCCGGATCGGGTTCCCTGCCCCAACGCGCCTGCCCTTGGCTAACGTCGTCGATCCGAAGCACGAAGTCGCTGGCCAGTGACTCAGGGAGACTGATGGACATCTCGACGTCGTCACCGTGTGCGATGCTCTTCAACTTGTGGCCGCCCGCCTGGATCTCGCGGCGCAGCAGGCCTTCGAGTGAATAGGGCACGCTGCAATGCAGTGTTCGCAGCCGCAGCAGTGGCACCTTCTCGGCACCGATCAGCGCCTGCGCGACCGCGCCGTTGTAGGCGCGAACCAGGCCGCCTGCGCCCAGCTTGATGCCGCCGAAGTAGCGCACCACGGTGGCCAGCACGCCTTCCAGGCCCTGATGGCGCAAGACCTCCATCATCGGGCGGCCGGCGGTGCCGCCAGGCTCACCGTCGTCGACGGCCGCCGACTCGCCGCCGGCCATCAGGGCCCAGCAGACATGCCTCGCTTCCGGGTGCAAGGCCCACAGGTCAGCCACGATCTTCAGGGCCTCGGCGCGGCCCGCCACCGGCTGCACGCAGGTGAGAAACCGGCTTTTCTTGATCAGCAGCTCGCTGTAAACCGGCACTTTCAGGGTGTAGGTGGGTGGAGTCATCGGACGCAAGCGTACCTGCAGCTGTTGCCTTGCCGGGCGGCATGGGCCAGCCGGCTTCGAAGCGACGACAATCACGGCCGCGCCTCGCGAGGCTGTCGGGTCGGACAGCGCATTGCGGCAGGCGGGTTGTCATCTGTCTGGAGAGCCGATTTTGAATCTGATGGTGCCGATCACGCTGTTCGATGAGTTGACGGAGTCGATCATCAAGTCCACCGGAACGCTGGACCTGGCCAGCGGCGAGATCCGTTCGATCCAGTACGACGATCACGACATCGACCTGCAGGGCCTGCCCGCCGACGATAAAGACTATGAGTTCACCTCGGGCACGCTGTCGCACCGTGGCAAGGAAATCGAGTTCCGTGTCGACGTCGATGTGCTGACCGGCAAGTACTCGGTGACGCCGAGCGAGCTGCTCGAATTGAAGGGCCGCGCGGCCAAGCTTTTCACTGCGCCGCCTTGAAGTGAGCCGCGTCGTCACCGTGGCGCGGCTGCAGGTCGTGTTGTTGGCGCGCCTATGCCTCGTCGTTCGCTGATGTCCGAGTTCCGCCTTCGGCCCTTTCTCGCCAGTTTCTGGCCTGCACCGGTGCGCGTCGACGCGAGCGAGCGCTGGCGTGCCGTCATCGGCGCGGCGCTGGGCATCCTCCTTACTGCCGTCGTTTGCCGCTGGTGGGCCGGCCCGGCGCCACTCGACCCGTGGCTGGTAGCGCCGCTGGGCGCCAGCGCAGTGCTGGTCTTTGCGGTGCCGGCCAGCCCGTTGGCGCAACCCTGGTCGGTGATCGGCGGCAACACGCTGTCGGCACTGGTCGGCGCGGCATGCGCGCATTACATCGGCGACCCAGCCTGGGCGGGAGCTGCAGCCGTTGCGTTGGCGATCGCGGTGATGTTCACCTTACGCTGCCTGCATCCGCCGGGTGGCGCGGCGGCGCTGTTCGCAGCACTCGGGGCCACCGGGTTTCACTTCGCGCTGTTCCCGATCTTCGTCAACTCGGTGCTGCTGACGTTGGCGGGTGTGGTCTACAACGGGCTGACCGGGCGGCGTTATCCGCATGCCCAGGTGCGGCCTGCCCTCAGCACCGAATCGACCCGCTTCAGCACGGCCGATCTGGACGCGGCGCTGACGCACTACAACCAGGTGATCGACGTCAGCCGCGACGACCTCGAAGACCTGCTGCACTACGCCGAATCGGCCGCCTACCAGCGCACCTTTGGTGACCTGCGCTGCGGCGAGATCATGTCGCGCCAGCCGCTGGCGGTGCAGTTTGGCACCCCGCTGGCCGAAGCCTGGTCGCTGATGCGACAGCGCCGCATCAAGGCGCTGCCGGTGACGGACCGGGCGCAGCGCATTGTCGGCATCGTGACGGTGGCCGATTTCATGCGACAGGCCGATCCCAAACTGCACGAGGGCCTGGGTCAGCGATTGAAAACGCTGCTGCGGACCAGCGGCACGCCCTACGCCGACAAACCCGAAGTAGTCGGCCAGATCATGACCCGCGAGGTCCGCGTGGCCAGCGAGCAGCGGCATGTGGTCGAGCTGGTGCCGCTGTTTTCCGAAGGCGGCCACCACCACATCCCGATCATCAATGACGACAAGCGCTTGGTCGGCATCATCACCGTGTCCGACCTGGTGCGAGCGCTCTATCGGGTGGCGAAGCGCAGCGACTGATCGGCCTGCGTTTTCCGCTGCTCGCAGGCAATCTTTTGCGCGGTGCTGCCGAGGGCATGGGCTGACCGGCTCCGCTCATGTCCTCCAGGCCGGGTCACCTGCCAAACGCTTCGGGTCAGACCGAGCCGGCCTTCCTCCTTTACTTCGCTGCGCCGGTCACCCCACACCCTCGGCAGCCGGCACCGTCGCCGCATCCGCAGGAATTCAAAACCCTCCAACCGTTTCGGTGGTCTCAGGAGCGCTGCGGCGAGTCGTTGTGTGGAGCGAAGTAAAGGAGGAGGGCCGAGTCTTTTCCGGCCCGGGGGACATGAGCGCAACACAGCGGCTTGGCGCAGCGCTCGCGCATTGATCTCGCCTCCCTCACCAGTCTTCCTTCACTGCCAGCGCCATGTCGCGACCGGCGGCGCGGCGAGCGGCGAGGCCGGCGGTCAGCGTGCCCGCGGCGATCACCGCTGCGCACAGCGCGGCCAGCCGCGCCCACGGCAGCAGCAGGTCCATCGTCCAGTGGAAGCTCTGCGGGTTGACGACCTTCACCAGCACCACGCTGACCGCGATGCCGAGCGCCAGGCCGAGCAGCGCGCCGGCCGCGGTCCACACCGCGCCCTCGGCGGTCACCACGGTCAGCACCTGACGCCGCGTCAGCCCCAGGTGCGCGAGCAGGCCGAATTCCTTGCGGCGCGCCAGCACCTGCGCTGAAAAACTGGCCGCGATGCCGAAAAGGCCGATCGCGATCGCCACACCCTGCAGCCAGTAGGTGACGGCGAAGCTGCGGTCGAAAACACGCAGCGAGATCGCGCGGATTTCGCTGGCCGAGGCGAACTCGATCAGCTCGCCGTCCATGCCGTGGTGGGCGGCCAGCGAGCGCAGTTGCCGCTGCACGGCCGTCGCGTCGGCGTCGGGTTGCAGCCACAGCGCGAGGTCGTTGATGCGGGTGTCGCCGGTGAGCCGACGCCAGTCGTCGGTGGCCAGTACGACCGCACCGTGCTGACGGGCATAGTCGCGCCACACGCCGCGCACGAACACAGTTGCTTTTTCACCGGCAGGCAAGGGCAGCGCCAGCCATGTGCCGGCTGCCGCGCCGTACAGCGTCACCATCGCCTCGCTGACGTAGGCCGCGGTTTCGCCCGCGGGCAGCGCGACGAGCTCACCGACCAGCGGCAGCGAGCGCGCCGCGTCGGCCAGCGGCCGCGCGATCAGCGCCACCGCCGGCTGCGCTGGATCGATCTGCACCGACGAGATCCGCAGTGTCTCGATGCGCGCCACGCCATCGACGCGGGCAGCGTCCGCCACCCAGCCCGGCGCCAGCGTGATCAGGTCGCTGCCGCTGGTCGAGGTGCCGGCCCGCGCATACAGATCGGCAGGCAGCACGGTGTCCAGCCAGGTGGTGATCGAGTCCCGAAAGCTGGCCACCATCACCGTCAGCGCCACCGACAGCGCGAGGCTCGCCACCACGCCGGCCACTGCGACAGTGGCGGTGCGACGCTGGTGCCGCGCGCGTTCTACCGCCAGCAGCGCCAGCGCCTGCTGCGGCGGCGCGATCGCGCGCAGCAGCAGGCCGATGCCACCGGGCACGCAGACGATCCCGCCGAGCAGCAGCAGCGCCACCGACACATAGGCTGCCAGCGGCATGTCGAAGACCGGCGGCAACAACAGCAGCGCGAGCGCGGCTGCGATCAACGCCGGCCCGAGCCACGGTGCTCTGTTGTTTGTCGCGTCGTCCCCCAGGCCCTTCAGTGCCTGTGCTGGCACGAGGCGCTGCGCCTCGCGTGCCGGCAGCCAGCCGCCAACCATCGCCGCGGCCACGCCGAGCGCGCCATAGCCCAGCGCGGCCGGCAGGCTGAAATGCAAGGTCGGTGCGACCCCGGGAAAGTAGCCACCGCCGAGGTCGCCCGCCAGCAAACGCAAGGCAGCCGCGGCCAGGCCGGTGCCCAATGTCAGCCCGAGCACGCTGCCGGCCACACCGAGCAGCGCCGACTCGGCCAGCACCAGCCGCAGCCGTTGTGTTGCGCTCAGGCCCAGCACGCCGAGCAGCGCGAACTGCGGCTGCCGTTGCGCGACCGACAGCGACAGGATCGAGAACACCAGGAAAGCGCCGGTGAACAGCGCCACCAGCGCCAGCACCGTCAGGTTGACCCGGTAGGCGCGCGACACGTTCGACACCCTTTGAGCCGCTTCGTCCGGCGTCGTGGCGCGCACGCCCTGCGACGCAAAGTCCTGCAGGCGCAGCGAGGCGACGACCTTCTCTCGATCGGCGCCCGGCTTCAGGCGCACGTCGATGCGGCTCAGCTGGCCCAGCATGCCGAACTGCGCCTGCGCACCGGCGATGTCCATCACTGCGAGCGGCGGGCCGCTGGCCGACACGCTGCCGTGTAACCGCAGCGCGACGATGCCGTTCTGTGTCTGCAGCCGCAAGGTGTCGATGGTGCCTAGCCGCAGCCGCGCCGCCGCGTTCAAGGCCACGGCGTCGGGGTCGAACAGGCCCAGGCGATCGGGCTCATTCGCCTTGTCGGAGGTGAACAGCTTCGGCAGCAGCGCCGGTGACATCGGCGCGGCGACCAGTGCGTCGATGCCCAGCACCCGCAGCGGCACCCGCTTCGCCGCACCCTGAGCGTCTTTCATCAGCGCCTGCGTCTCGACCTCGACCACCGGGCTCGCCAGTGCGATGTCGGGATGTGTGGCCACGCGCTCGTACAGCGCCTCGTCGAACCCCCCGCGCTGGCCGCGCAATTCGAAGTCCGGCTGGCCGTTGATCGACCGTACCGCAGCGCTGAATTCACCGAGCGCGGACTGGTTGATCAGCTGCACCGAGAACGCCAGCGCCACGCCCAGCGTCACCGCCAGCAGCGCTGCAGCCTGCCGCCACGGGTGGTGCCGCCACTCGGGCCAGGTCAGGTGCGTCAGCAGCGCGAGCATCGGCTCAGCCAGGAGTGGGCGCGTCGATCGTCACCATGCCGTTGGCGGTCAGCGTCAGCACCCGATCGGCCCGCGCTGCAGCAGCGCGTGAATGCGTGACCAGCACGCAGGCCGCGCCGTGCTTGCGCACCTGCGCCGACAACAGGTCCATCACCTTGTCGGCGGTGGCCGGGTCGAGGTTGCCGGTCGGCTCGTCGGCCAGGATCAGCGCCGGCCGGTGCACCAGCGCCCGCGCGATCGCGACGCGCTGCAGCTGCCCGCCCGACAGCGTCTGCGGCAGCCGCGCGGCGAGCGCATCGAGGCCGACGGCCTGCAGCACCTCGTGCACCCGCGCTGCATCGGGTTGGCCCTGTAACAGCAGCGGCAGGCCAACGTTGTGTGCGACGCTCAGGTGCGGCAGCACATGGAAAGCCTGGAAAACGAAGCCCAGGTGCGCACGGCGAAACAGCGCCTGCGCCGCTTCACCGAGCGTGGTGATGTCGGTGCCGGCGATCTGCACCGATCCAGCCTGCACCGTGTCCAGTCCGGCAATGCAGTTCAGCAGCGTCGATTTGCCGACCCCCGATTCGCCGAGGATCGCGACGAACTCGCCGCGCTGCACCTGCAGATCGACGTGGGCGAACACCGACTCGCCGCCATAGCGCTTGGACAGCGCGCGGACATCGAGCAAGGGTGCAGACGTGTGAGGCAGGGACGACGACATGGCAAGCGGCGGCGCGATTGTCGGTGCAGTGATCGTCGGGGGCGCAGCGGCGCTCACATGTCCCTGGAACGACAGCGGTGCCGTTACGCCTTGTCGCCATCGCGTGCTGGTCATGGCGGGCGGCGCGATAGAGTGCCTCGTATGAACCGTGAACCATCGACCGTCGGGCGCGGACGTGCGCACCGCACACACACCCAATGCCTGCGCTGGGCGCGCCGTATGGCCGCGATCGGCCTGATCGCTCTGCTCGGCGCCTGCGCCGGCCCGTCCACCCGGTCTTCGGCCAGCGGTCAAGCGCCCAAGCCCACGCTGGCGCAGGAGCGTCAGCGCTTGGCCGATCTTTTCGATGGCACACCGGTGGTGCTGGCAATCGATCGCGATGGCAGCCTGCGCGCCGAAGTGCCGCTGCGCTTTTGCTTCGAGCCGGCTCGCGCGGTGGTCAAGCCACCGCTGGCGGCCTTGCTTGATCGGTTGGCCGGCAGCCCGGCGACAAAGGGCGGCACGTGGTCGGTCGCCGCACCGGGTGATCCGACGAGCAAGGGCACCAAGCTCGCGAACGAGCGCGCTGCGAGCGTGCGCGACTACCTCGTCGGGCACGGCGCCGATGCCTTGCGCGTGTCGGTCTCAGCAGCGCCTTCAGTCGGCAACCCGGCTGCAATGGTCAGGGTGATCGTCGCGGTGCCGAGCGGAAAGGCGCCGGCGCGCTGAGACCGGAAGTCCGGTCGCTCAGGCCGAGGCTGGAACCAGCGCGTCTACCCATCGCAATGCGATGGCCACCACCTGCGCCTGCGCGTGGGGCGCATCGCAGGCCACCACGGTGCGCTGCGGCATGCTGCGCAGCCAGGTCAGCTGGCGCTTGGCCAGCTGACGCGTGGCGGCGATGCCTCGTTCGGGCAGCTCGCTCAGGTCGTCGGCTTCCAGCGCCTCCCAGGTCTGCCGGTAGCCCACGCAGCGCATCGAGGGCAGGTCGGCGTGCAGGTCGCTGCGCTGCATCAGCGCGTGCACCTCGTCAACCAGGCCGGCGTTCAGCATCTGCGCGAATCGCGCCTCGATGCGCTGGTGCAGCCAGGCGCGATCCGTGGGCTCTAGCGAGATCAGCGGCGGCGTCTCGACCGGCGCCTTCTGTTGATGGAATGACGACAAGGGCAGGCCGCTCACGCGGTGCACTTCGAGTGCACGCTGGATGCGCTGCCGGTCGCCGGGTGGCAGGCGTGCGGCGGTGACCGGGTCGATGCGCTTGAGCTCGCGGTACAGCGCATGCAGCCCTTCGCGCTCGCATTGCTCGTCGAGTGCAGCGCGCACCGCGCGGTCGGCGGCAGGCATCGCGTCCAGGCCTTCGAACAGCGCCTTGAAATACAGCATCGTGCCGCCGACCAGCAAGGGCAGGTGGCCGCGCGAGCGTATCTCGCCGATCAGCCGCTGCGCATCCAGAACGAAGCGCGCGGCCGAGTAGGCCTCGGCAGGATCGATGATGTCGATCAGGTGGTGCGGCACCGCTGCGCGCTCGGCGACGGAGGGCTTGGCGGTGCCGATGTCCATGCCGCGGTAGACCAGCGCCGAATCAACGCTGATGATCTCGATTGGCCGTGGTGGCTGCTGGTCGGCGAGCGCCTGCGCGATGGCCAGTGCCGCCGCGGTCTTGCCGCAGGCGGTGGCGCCGGCCAGGCACAGCACGCCGGCCAGGGTGCCAGGCGTCAAAGCGGCAGCTGCGGGCATGTTGGGCTGCGGGCTGCGGCCGTCTCGCGCGAGGGTTGCGGTGGTGGTGTGCACCCGCCGATTGTCGACCAGGGGCTGCACGCTGCATCGTGCCCCTTCATGGCGAGGGATCACGGACAGGTTCATGATCTGGTCTGGAGCCCCCCCCGGAGATGCTGATGGCTGTGCGCGACATTCTGAAGATGGGCGATCCGCGGCTGTGGCGGGTCGCGCAACCGGTGACGGCCTTCAACACGCGCGAGCTCGACGCGCTGGTCATCGACCTGTTCGACACCATGCAGGCGGCCGACGGGGCCGGGCTGGCAGCGCCGCAGATCGGTGTCGATCTGGCGGTGGTGATCTTCGGCTTCGAGCACAACCAGCGCTACCCCGAGGCAGAGGCGGTGCCGCAGACGGTGCTGATCAACCCGCAGATCGTGCACATCGGCGATGTCGAGGAGGAGGGCTGGGAAGGCTGCCTGTCGGTGCCCGGTCTGCGCGGCGTGGTGCCCCGGGTGGCCCACATCCGCTACAGCGGCTTCGATCCGCGCGGCGAGCCGATTGAGCGCGAGGTGACCGGCTTCCATGCGCGGGTGGTGCAGCACGAATGCGACCACCTGCTCGGCGTGCTGTATCCGATGCGCATGCGTGACCTCAGACGTTTCGGCTACACCAGCGAGCTGTTTCCCGATCAGGCGGACAGCGGTGGGGAGTGATAGTGATAGGCCGTCTCTTCGGGGGTGAAGGCCAGGTGTAAAGCTGTGTTGCAGCCGCGCGCCCCTGTCGGCGCGGCCACTGGATGCGGCGTTGATGGGGCATGAACCTTCACACGTCCACTCCCATAGGTCGTTTCGGGCTACGCGCCGTGGTGCTTTTGGTGATTCCTGTGCTCTGCGCCGCGTTGTTCGCTACGTCCACGCCGGTCGCCGCCCAGCCGGTCGGCCCTGGCGATGGCTACACCGGCTCGACTCAAGGCAACGACGCCAGCGTCGCGCCCGGCCGTGCCGGCCGCCTGTCCGATGTCACTGGGCAAGTCTGGCTGTACAGCCCCGAGCAGCGCGAGTGGGTCAGCGCCGAGCGCAACCGGCCGTTGACCAGCGGCGACCGCCTGGCCACTGACCGTTCAGCGCATGCCGAGGTGCGCGTCGGCTCGACCGTGGTGCGGCTCGATGGCGACACCGAGCTCGACGTACTGCGCCTTGACGATGACCACCTGCAGTTGCAGCTGCAACGCGGCGCGAGCCAGGTGCAACTGCGCGATGGTGAACTGGCGCAGCAGTTCGAACTGGTCACCGCCGAGGGCGGTTTCCGCACCGACCGCCCGGGCACCTACCGCTTCGACCGGATCGGCAGCCGAACCCGGGCGACCGCGTTGAACGGACAACTGTTCTACCAAGGCCAGCAGCAGGCCCTGACGATCGAAAGCGGCCAGCGCGCCGAGTTTCTGTTCGACGACAAAGGCCGCGCGCAGTACGCGATCGTCGAGCCCAAGCGTGATGCCTTTGCCGCCTGGAACAACGAGCGGGATCGCAGCGAGCGCGAGGCCGCGGTCTCGCAGCGTTACGTGTCACCTGAGATGACCGGTGCCGAAGAGCTGGACCGCTACGGCCGCTGGGAAGAAGACCCGGAGTACGGCCCGCTGTGGATGCCGAGCGGGGTGGCGGCGGGCTGGGCGCCGTACACCACCGGCCGCTGGGCCTGGGTGCAGCCCTGGGGCTGGACTTGGGTCGATGTCTCGCCGTGGGGCTTCGCGCCCTTCCACTACGGCCGCTGGGTGCAGCGTGGGCCGTTCTGGGCCTGGTCGCCCGGTCGCTATGTGGCGCGGCCGGTCTACGCCCCGGCGCTGGTCGGCTGGGTCGATAGGCCGCCGGCCTATCGGCCTGGCGTCAACATCAACATCTCGATCGGGGTGGGCGGTGCGCGCAACTGGTACCCGCTGACCCCGCGCGATCGTTACGTGCCGACCTACCGAAGCAACCCGCGCTACGAGCGCGAGTGGAGCCGGCCGCAGCCACGGGATCGTGACCGTGATCATGGCCGCGACCGCGATGACCGACCGGTCTACGCGCCGCCGCAGCCGCGCACCGATCGGGGCGGGTTCGATCGAGGGGCCAACCCACCGCCGCGGTTCGACGGTCGGCCCGGCGAGGCGAGGCCCGACCGTCGCGATCTCGGGCGGCCAGACGATCGCAACGACCGGGGCGAGCGAGGTGACCGAGGAGGTCGGGATGACCGGGGTCGCGATGGTGTGACCGCAGCACCGGCCCAGGCCGCGCCGGTCACGGCGCCGCCGCGCGAACAGTCTGGCCGCCCGGAGCCCATCGTCAGGCCGTCGAACCCGTTCCCTGCGGTGCCCGCGAACGTGAACAACGGGGATGGCGGGCAGGAGCGCGGCCGCCCATCGCGCGACGATCCACGCCGCCCGGACCGCGACCGCGATGTCCGCCCGACGGCGCCTGCGGCCCCGGTCGCACCGGCCGCCCCGCCTGTGTTCGCGCCGCCCGCCGCAGCTCGCCCCGCGCCCCGGGATGACGACAGGCGCAACCGCGGGAGCGAAGAGATTCGTCAGCCTATGGACCGCTCTGGCGACGGGCGGTACGGCGGTGCTGCGCGCAATGACCGCGGCGACCGACCTGATCGCCCCGATCGGGGGAATCGAGATAACAACCGCGGCGACAACCGCGGTGACCGACCCGACCCACGCAACGGGAACTAGGGTGTGTTGACATTCGAGGTGACAATACCGTTCCAACCTGTTGATCTGGTTGGAGGGACGATGCGCAAGCAACTTCGCGATGAGCAATGGAAGCGGATTGAGGGGCTGCTGCCCGGCAAGCCGAGCGACCCGGGCA
>JANXTP010000420.1 GCA_025352345.1 Burkholderiales bacterium
CAACTTGAACCATGCGCGGGCGAAGTTGTCGGCAAACTCCTGCGGGCTCTGGTGGAAACGGCGGGCTATCTTCTCGTAGGCCGGATCCATGCGCAGCGACAAGTCTGCCGTGGTCATCATCGGCGGATGTTTTTTTGACGGGTCGTGCGCGTCCGGAATCATGTGTTCCGGCTTGACGTTCCTGGCCACCCACTGGTGGGCTCCGGCCGGACTCCTGGTCAGCTCCCACTCGTAGCCGAACAGCATGTCGAAGTAGCCCATGTCCCAGGTCGTGGGGTTGGGCTTCCAGGCGCCTTCGATGCCGCTGGTGATGGTGTGCGCGCCCTTGCCGCTGCCGAAGCTGTTGGCCCAGCCGAAGCCCTGCGCTTCGAGGGAAGCGCCTTCGGGCCCGGCGCCCACGTGGTTTTCCAGGCCGGCCCCGTGGGCCTTGCCGAAGGTGTGGCCGCCGGCCACCAGCGCCACTGTTTCTTCATCGTCCATCGCCATGCGGGCGAAGGTTTCGCGCACATCGCGGCCCGAGGCCACCGGATCGGGGTTGCCATCCGGGCCCTGCGGGTTGACGTAGATCAGGCCCATCTGCACCGCGGCCAGCGGATTCGCGAGCTCACGGTCACCGGAGTAGCGGCTGTCGGGTTGGTCGCTGGTGGCCAGCCATTGCTTTTCGCGGCCCCAGTTGATGTCCTCTTCCGGCGCCCAGATGTCGGGCCGGCCGCCGGCAAAACCGAAGGTCTTGAAACCCATCGAGTCCATGGCCACGGTGCCGGCCAGCACGATCAGGTCGGCCCACGACAGCTTGCGGCCGTATTTCTGCTTGATCGGCCACAGCAGCCGGCGAGCCTTGTCCAGGTTGCCGTTGTCGGGCCAGCTGTTCAGTGGCGCGAAGCGCTGGTTGCCGTTGCCGGCGCCGCCGCGCCCATCGGCGATGCGGTAGGTGCCGGCGGCGTGCCAAGTCATGCGCACGAAGAAGCCGCCGTAATGGCCCCAGTCGGCGGGCCACCAGTCCTGAGAGTCGGTCATCAATGCATGCAGGTCCTTGACCACCGCATCGAGGTCGAGTGTCTTGAACTCTTCGGCGTAGTTGAAGCCGTCGCCCATCGGGTCGGACAAGGCTGAGTGCTGGTGCAGGATTTTCAGATTCAGCTGGTTGGGCCACCAGTCGGCGTTGGTCTGGCCGCTGCGGGCCGTGGCTTGGGTGCGGGCACCGCCCGCGAATGGGCACTTTGTTTCGGCTGTCATGGTCATCTCCTTGGGTTGATGGGTCGGGCTTCCCCATGGCCCACAAATCAAATTTACCGAAGCTTGCAGACCTTGCAAACACAATTGAAAAAACGTCAGCCATAGAGAAAGTCTATGGATGCCGATCTGCTTGAACCATTTGGCCGTTGGCCACGGTGCCGACGCCGACGCGCTTAAAGTCTGACGCGGCGCTACGCCGAAGCCCCCAGTGGAGTTCCCATGTCCATGCGCCCTTTCGCCTGGCTGCGACGCGGCCTCGCTGCCGTGTGGTGGTTCATCGATGCCACCCGCCGCACACTGCTGAATCTGCTGTTCCTCGCGCTGATCGTGTTGATCGGGGTCGTGCTGTTCAAGCGCGAAGCCCCGGTCTTGCAGGACAACACCGCGCTGGTGCTCGATCTACAAGGCCCGCTGGTTGAGGAGCAGTCCGGCGGTGTGCGCGACAACGCGCTCGCGCAGCTGCAGGGCAACGGCATGCAGAGCACGCGGATGCGCGATGTTCTGGCAGTGCTGGCTGTCGCCGAGACCGATCCGCACATCAGCCGCGTGGTGCTGGTGCTCGATGAGTTCCAGGGCGCTGGGCTCGCCGCGCTGGGCGATGTGGCCGATGCGCTCGATCACTTCAAGGCCAGCGGTAAGACCGTCACGGCCTGGGGCTCGGGCTACGACCAGAAGCAGTACTACCTCGCCGCGCATGCGAACGAGGTCTTCCTGCACCCGCTGGGCGCGGTCTACCTCGATGGCTTCGGGCGGCTGCGCAACTACTACCTCGATGCGCTGGACAAGCTCGGCGTCGGCGTCAGCCTGATCAAGGTCGGCACCTTCAAGAGCGCGGCCGAGCCGTTCATCGCCAACGGCCCGTCGCCCGCAGCCAAAGAGGCCGACACGCTGCTCTACAACGCGCTGTGGGCCACTTACACCGACGGCATCGAGACCGCACGCCAACTGCCCGCGGGCAGCACGCAGGCGTTGATCGAGGCGCTGCCTGAACGGCTGACGGCAGTCGGTGGTGATGCGGCCAAGCTGGCGCTGGAAGCCAAGCAGGTCGATGCGCTGAAAACCCGCGACGAGCTGCGCGATCTGATGATCGAGCGCGGCGTGCGCGACAACGAGACCAAGAGCTTCCGCCAGGTGTCGTTCGAGACCTATCTGGCGCGACTGGCGCCGGCGCAGCGTGGCGAGCCCAGCGCGTTGGCCACCGCGCCGGCGGTGGGTATCGTCGTGGCCGAAGGCGAGATCGTCGATGGCGCGGCGCCGGCCGGCACGGTCGGCGGCTTGTCGACGGCCACGCTGATCCGCAAGGCGCGCGAGGACGACGCGATCAAGGCGCTGGTGTTGCGCGTCAACTCGCCAGGTGGCAGCGTATTCGGCTCCGAACTTGTGCGGCGCGAGCTCGAACTGACGCGCGCTGCCGGCAAGCCGGTGGTGGTGTCGATGGGCAGCGTGGCGGCCTCGGGCGGCTACTGGATCTCGACCGCCTCGGACGAGGTGATGGCCGATGCGGCCACCATCACCGGCTCGATCGGTGTGTTCGCGCTGCTGCCGAACGCATCGCGCGCGATCGACAAACTCGGCGTGCATGCCGAGGGCGTGACCACCACCTGGCTGGGCGCCGCCGGCGACCCGCGGCGCGAACCCGATCCCCGCTTCCTCGGCATGCTGCAGACCAGCGTCGACCACATCTATGCCGACTTCATCGGCAAGGTCGCCCAGGCCCGCCAAACCACGCCCGAAAAGATCGACGAGGTGGCGCAGGGCCGCGTGTGGACCGGCCAGCAGGCGAAGGAGCGCGGGCTGGTCGACACCCTCGGCGGGTTGAATGCCGCGATCCGCTCGGCCGCGCTGCGCGCGAAGCTGGTCGAAGGTGTGGGCGGTGCTGCCGACGCCGCAGCCTCCGCGCCTGCTTCCGGCGCTGCCGCCAAGGCGCCCGGCTACCGCATCGTCTACATCGACCGCGAGCCGGGCCGCTTCGAGCGTCTGATCGGAGCCTTCGGCGGCGCCACGGCCAGCGCATTGGCCAACCACTTCGACCTGAAGCTGGTGCCCGTTGGCCTGCCCGAGCGCATCACCGGCCCGGTCCGCAAGGACCTGGGCTGGCTGGTCGAACTGGTCGATGGCCGCAAGCCGTTTGCCGCGGTCACGCACTGCCTGTGCGGTGCGCCGTGAGGGCTGATCCAACTCGTACGATGCACGCCGAGTGACGTCCGCTCCCGCGAGCCTGAATCCCGCGCAGCTCGACGCGGTGCACTACCTGGCCGGTCCCTGCCTGGTGCTGGCCGGCGCCGGCTCGGGCAAGACGCGCGTCATCGTGCACAAGATCGCGCGGCTGCTCGACGCGGGGTATGCGCCGAGCCAGATTGCGGCCATCACCTTCACCAACAAGGCGGCGCAGGAAATGCGCGAGCGGGCGAGGCAGCTGGTCGGTGCACGTGCGGCCAAGCACCTGGTCGTCAGCACCTTCCATTCGCTGGGCGTGCGCATCCTGCGCCGGGACGGCGCGCGGCTGGGCTTGAAGCCGCAGTTCAGCATCTTCGACAGCGATGACGTGCTCGGCCTGCTGAAGGAGGCGGGCGCGTCCACCGACAACGCGCTGGCGCGGCGCTGGCAATGGACGATCAGCGGCTGGAAGAACCAGGGGCTGAACAGCGAGCAGGCCGACGCCGTGGCGGCCAACGACGACGAGCGCATCGCCGTGCGCGTGATGAAGCGCTACGAAGAACAGCTCGCCGCCTACCAGGCGGTCGACTTCGATGACCTGATCGGTTTGCCGCACAAGCTGCTTCGGCAGGACGACGAGGTGCGCGCCAAGTGGCAGGACACGCTGCGCTACCTGCTGGTCGACGAGGTGCAGGACACCAACGCCGTGCAGTACGAGTTGCTGAAAAGTCTGGTCGACCACCCCGACGAGCGCCGCCGCGGCCTCTTCACCGCGGTGGGCGATGACGACCAGAGCATCTACGGCTGGCGCGGCGCGACCATCGAGAACCTGAAGCGCCTGCCACAGGAATACCCGAGCCTGAAGGTGATCGCGCTGGAGCAGAACTACCGCTCGACCGGCCACATCCTGCGCGCCGCGAATGGCGTGATCGCGAACAACCCGAAGCTGTTCGAGAAGAAGCTGTGGAGTGACCTCGGCGACGGCGAGCCGGTGCGCGTGGTCGAGTGCGACGGCGAGGAGCACGAGGCCGAGCGGGCGGTCGCGCGCATCCAGGCGCTCAGAGGCGCCGGCGGCGTCATTGATCAAAGCGGGGCCATCGACTTCAACGATTTCGCGATCCTGTACCGCGCGAACCACCAGGCCAGAATTCTTGAGAAAGCTTTACGCAAAGCCAACCTGCCCTACAAGGTCTCGGGCGGCCAGAGCTTCTTCGACCGCACCGAGATCCGCGACCTGTGTGCCTGGCTGCGGCTGCTGGTCAACCACGACGACGACCCCGCTTTTCTGCGTGCAGTCAGCACCCCGAAGCGCGGCATCGGCACGCAGACGCTGGCGAGCCTCGGCGAATTCGCTGGCCGCTGGAAGACCAGCCTGTACGAAGCGCTGTTCGCCGAATCGCTGGGCACCGCGGTGCCGGCGCGCGCGATCGGATCACTGCACGAGTTCGGCCGCTATGTGAACGATCTGGAATACCGCGCGCGCCACACCACGGGCGCCGAAGAGGCCAAAGCCTTGCTGATGGGCTGGCTCAAGGACATCGGCTACGAGCAGCACCTGACGGACGGCGAGGACAGCGAGAAGCTCGCCGCCGCCCGCTGGGGCAATGTGCTCGATTTCGTCGACTGGATCGCCAAGCGCTGCGGCGGTGAGATTGAAAACGACGGCGGCATGACCGTTGAAACCGAGAGGCAGAGCGTGCTCGACGTGGCGCAAACCATCTCGGTGATCATCAGCCTGGCCGAGCGCGGCGACGATCAGAACGTGGTGACGCTGAGCACCCTGCACGCCGCCAAGGGCCTGGAGTGGTCGCACGTGACGCTGGTCGGTGTCAACGAAGGGCTGCTGCCGTTTCGCTCCGAAGACGAGGACATGACGACCGAGCGGCTGGAAGAAGAACGCCGCCTGATGTACGTCGGCATCACCCGCGCGCGCACCACGCTGCAGGTGAGCACACTGCGCCGCCGCAAGAAAGGCCGCGACACGATCCAGGGCGTGCCAAGCCGCTTCATCGCCGAGATGAAGCTGCACGAGGTGCAGGCAAAAGAAGACCCACGGGAGAAGCTGAAGGCGCTGCGAGCGGCGGCTGCTGAGCGGGCGGCGCAGGCGGCGACTGTGGTGATTAAGACGTAGCGGTTGGTGAGTGCTGCCGACGGCGTGGGGTAACCGGCTCCGCTCATGTCCCCCAGGCCGGTTCACTGTCCGTTCGTTTCGGATAAAGCTGATCCGGCCCTCCTCCTTTACTTCGCTGCGCCGGTCACCCCAC
>JANXTP010000028.1 GCA_025352345.1 Burkholderiales bacterium
CGCGTAGACCTTGTCGATCGTCGGCCCCATCACGAAGAAGGTCAGGAACAGGCTCAGGCCCACGACCACCTGGTTCGGCGGCGCGGCCTGCGTGCCCAGCGCCTGGCGCAACAGGCTCAGCACGATCACGATGCGCGTGAAGCCGGTCATCAACAGCAGCACCGCCGGCAAAAAGGACATGCGGTGAAGAACAGCAGGGTCTGGATCGGCACCGAGTAGCTCGCGCCGCCCGCGCCCTGGCCGATCACCAGCGGCAGGCTCGCGCCGCCGGCAGCTTGCGCTACAGCGATCGACGGCAGTGCCGATATCAGCGTCACGGCCGCGAGCGACGCGACGCGACGCGCCCGGCCCGCAAAAAAAGTTCGGTCAGCGCTCATCGGCGGCGCCCTTGTCCTGCCGCAGCTTCCTGAGCAGTTGGGCGAACGGCGGCATCACCGGCGTGACGCCCGCAGCCGCTTCGGCCTGCGGCGCCATCGTGTGCAAGGTGGTGATGCTCTGTGCGGTGACGCCCAGCACCAGCCAGCAGCGCGCGTCGCCCTGGCCGACCTCGACCGTGACGATGCGCTGGCTGGCCGACAAGGGCAGGGCCGCGACGCTGCGCATCACAGCGTTGCCGCTCGCGCCGCCCATCGGCGTGCGCTTTAGCAGCCACAGCGCGACCGGGATCATCGCGATGATCGCGACGAACCACAGCAGCGACGATACGGCGCTCCCGCTCATCGGGGAAATCCTTCACCGCAGCGGAACCGGGCTGGCGGAGTTCCGCGGAGTTGTTCGGCAAGAGGTTTTCGCTGCGAACCTGCGCTCACTCCGTCACGCGGCGGTGATTGCACTGCGTGCGCCACGATCAACCGCGGCTCAAGCGGCGCATGCGCTCGCTCGGCGTCACGATGTCGGTCAGGCGAATGCCGAACTTGTCATTGACGACCACGACCTCGCCCTGCGCGATCAGGTAGCCGTTGACGAGCACGTCCATCGGCTCGCCGGCCATCGCTTCGAGCTCGACCACCGAGCCCTGCGCCAGTTGCAGGATGTGCTTGATCGGGATGCGCGTGCGACCCAGCTCCACGGTCAGCTGCACCGGGATGTCCAGGATCATGTTGATGTCGTTGCCAGCCGTGCTCACGCCCGTGGGCGCGAAGTTCTGGAACGACGCGGGCGAGACCTGGTCGGCCCGCGCGTGCACCTCCGAGGCCGTCTCGGGCTTCGATTCGGCGAGCGCGGCGGCCCATTCGGCAGCCATTGCGTCTGTGTCTTCGGCAGGCGCCGCGTTGTTTTCTTCAGCCGACATGGCGTTCCCCCAACCAACCCTGCTCGGGGTTGGTCAACAGTTGATTGACTTTGAGTGCGTACTTGCCATTCGAGGTGCCGTAGTGGCAGTCGAACACCGGGACGCCGACCACCTTGGCCTGGATCGCCTGGTGCAGGTCGAGTTCGATGAAATCGCCGACCTTGAGCGACAGCAGTTGCTCGACCGTGGCCGGTGCGTGCGCCAGCTCGGCGATCAGCTCGACGTTGGCCGACTGGATCTGCTGCTTCATCAGGTTGACCCAGCGCTTGTCGGGCTCGGTCGAGTCGCCCTGGATCGTCGAATACAGCACGTCGCGGATCGGCTCGAGCGTCGCGTACGGAATGCAGAAGTGGATCGTGCCGCTGCTGTCGCCGATCTCGAGCGTGAAGCTGGTCGCAACCACGATCTCGCTCGGCGTCGCGATGTTGGCGAACTGCGGTTGCATCTCGGAGCGCTGGTACTCGAGCTCGAGCGGGTAGATGCCGGTCCAGGCCTTCTTGTACTCGCTCGTGATCACGTCGACCAGGCGCGTGATGATGCGCTGCTCGGTCGGCGAGAAGTCGCGCCCTTCGATGCGCGTGTGGTACTTGCCGGCACCGCCGAAGAGCGCGTCGATCACCGCGAACAGGAGTGCCGGTTCGCACACGATCAGGCCCGAGCCGCGCAGCGGCCGAACGCTGACGATGTTGAAGTTGGTCGGCACCACGATCTCGCGCAGGAAGGCGCTGTACTTCTGCACCTTGATGCTGCCGATCGAGATCTCCGGGCTCTTGCGGATGAAGTTGAACAGGCCGATGCGGATGTTGCGGGCGAAGCGCTCGTTGATGATCTCCAGCGTGGGCATGCGCCCGCGCACGATCCGCTCCTGGCTGGCCAGGTCGTAGTTGCGGATCGCGCCTTCGTCGACCTGCTCCTGCTCGAGCTTCTGGCTTTCGCCGGTGATGCCCTGCAGCAGCGCGTCGACTTCTTCCTGCGAAAGAATCTGCTGATTCATTTTGTTGATTCACCGGAACGCAAGGCAGACGGGCGCAGCCGCCGGGCCGCC
>JANXTP010000134.1 GCA_025352345.1 Burkholderiales bacterium
ATCCTGTCGGCCACACACCGCGACCTTGACGCGGCCATGTCGCAGGGCCAGTTCCGCGAAGACCTGTACTACCGGCTGAACGTCGTTGCGCTGACCTTGCCGTCGCTCGGCGCGCGGCGGGAGGACATCCCGCTGCTCGCCAACCATTTCCTGTCGGCATTGAGCGAGAAATACGGCAAGCGCCTGAACGGATTCGCCCCCGAGGCATTGAAGGCACTGACCGCCGCCGCTTGGCCCGGCAATGTGCGCCAGCTGCACAACGTGGTCGAGCAGGTCTGCGCGCTGACCACCACCCCGCTGGTGCCGATGGCACTGGTGCAGCGCGCACTGCGCGTCCCCAGCGTCGAGGTTCTGAGCTTCGCGCAGGCGCGCGAGCGCTTCGAGCGCGACTACCTGGTCGGGCTGTTGAAACTCACCGACGGCAATGTGGCGGACGCCGCCCGCCTCGCCGATCGCAACCGGACCGAGTTCTACCGGTTGCTGCAAAAGCATGGCCTGACGCCGGGCTTGTTTCGCAACGACGGGCGGCTCGAGGTGCCGAGCGAAGCGACACCGCCGGCAGCGCTGTCGCCACGCGGCGACAGCGCTTAGTCCCTGCAAATCAAGGACTTGGAGCGGTGACCCCGGTCGCTTGTCGCTGATCCGGGACAGAAAATCGGGCTGCAGCCGATGGAAAGCCGAAATCCGGCGGCGCCAAGCGGAATTTCACGCTCAAGTGCTTGATTCATAAAGCGGTTTCGACACTGGCATGCAGGTTGCGCTGAGGGTCTCATCGTCCCCCTGAGTGCCCGATGAACCACCGACACGCCACACGTCTGAACCGTTCCTGGACCGAGGCCAGCACCGGCACGACCGCCCCGGCACACACCACCCAATCGAACACCGGCGAGAGCATGCCGCCGATCAATCGCGGCTCGATGACCGCGCGGCCCTGGAGCGGGTTTCTCGCTGGCCTGCTGGACGGATGGATTGCGCTGGCGACACGGCTGGCGGGCAGTGAAGACCCGCAGCGCGTGCGCTTCGATGAGGCCGCACCGGCACCGGCCGATGCAGCAGCCACTGCCGCCTGGAAGCAGGCCGCAGCGCGACGCCGCTACACGCTGCTGGCGCTGATCGCGCTGTCGGTGGTCAGTGCCACCGCGATGCTCGATCAGGTGCTGCCGGGCTACAGCAGCGATTGGCTGCGCAGTGCGCAGATCGCGCTGTTTTCGATCCTGTTCGGCTGGGTGTCGGCCGGCTTCTACACGGCCATGATGGGCTTCTGGGTGCAGTTGAAAGGTGACCCGCACGCGCTGTCGAGCCGATCGGTCGCGCACTTGCCGATCGCCGCCGACGCGCGCACGGCACTGATCATGCCGATCTGCAACGAACAGGTGTCCACCGTGTTCGCCGGGCTGCGGGCGACGGTTGAATCACTGATCGCAGCCGGTGGCGCGCGGCTGTTCGATGTGTACCTGCTGTCCGACACCAGCGACCCGGCGATCCGCACCGCCGAGCTGGCCGCCTGGGCCGAGCTGCGCAATACCTTGGGCGCCGACAACCCAGCGGGTACCCGCATCCATTACCGCTGGCGCCAGCGCCGCACGCAGCGCAAGTCGGGCAATGTGGCCGACTTCTGCCGCCGCTGGGGCAACAACTACCGCTACATGGTGGTGCTGGACGCCGACAGTGTGATGACCGGCGACTGCCTGTTGAGCCTGGTGCGCCTGATGGAAACCCACCCGGACGCCGGCATCATCCAGACCGCGCCCCAGGCGAGCGGCCTGTCGACCCTCCACGCACGCGCCCAGCAGTTCGCCGGCCGCGTCACCGGCCGCCTCTTCAGCGCCGGCATGCAGTACTGGCAACTCGGCGAGTCGCATTACTGGGGCCACAACGCGATCCTGCGCGTGGCACCTTTCATGACGCATTGCGCACTGGCCGCGCTGCCGGGTCGCGGTGGCCTGAGCGGCCACATCCTGTCGCACGACTTCGTCGAGGCCGCGCTGATGCGCCGCGCCGGCTACCACGTGTGGCTGGTCAACGACCTCGAAGGCAGCTACGAACAACAGCCGCCAAACCTGCTCGAAGAATTGCAACGCGATCGCCGCTGGTGCCAGGGCAATCTGCAGAACGCCCGGCTGCTGGCCGAACCCGGCCTGCACGGCGTGCACCGCGCGATGCTGGTCACCGGCGCGCTGGCCTACCTGTCGGCACCGCTGTGGCTGGCCTATGTGCTGCTGGGCGTCGCGCTGTGGCTGTTCGGCGGCCACCCGGCGTTCAGCGCCGACACTGTGGTGCCATTGGATATCGTGGCGCTGTGGGCTGGCACACTGGCGATGCTGGTGATGCCGCGCGCCCTCGGTGTCGCCACCATCGTGCTGTGCCGTGAGCAGGCGCTGTATGGCGGCACCGCGGCCCTGGTGCGCGGCGCGCTGATGGAAGGCGCGCTGTCGGTGCTGCAAGCGCCGCTGCGGATGGTGGCGCACACGCTGTTCGTTGTCGTCGCCCTGACTGGCCTGAAGCTGGAGTGGAAATCACCGCCGCGCGAGGCGAACGACATCGGCTGGGCCGACGCAACGAACCGCTTCGCCTTGCTCGGTGTGGTGATGTTGGGGCTCGGTGCTGCGGCACTGGCACTGGAACCAGCGACGCTGCTGTGGCTGGCGCCGGTTGGCATGCCGCTGCTGCTGGCGGTGCCGCTGGCCGTGCTGACCAGCCGCGCCGGACTGGGCGAGCGGGTGCGGCGCCTCGGCCTGCTCGTCACGCCCGAAGAGACACGCACACCGACCGTGCTGCGCGAAGCCGCGTCGTATGCCCGGCAGAACGCACGCCAGCAGAGCCGCTACGCGAACTGGCGCGATGCACTCGACAACCCCTGGCTGTTCGACGTGGTGCAAAAAGCGATGGGCTCGCGCAGCACGATGTGGGGCCAGCGCGGTCGCGCTCGCCGTCAGTTGGTGGGCCGACTGCGTGCCTCGCACGACATCGACAGCCTGAGCGTGGGCGACCAGATGCGCCTGCTCAGCGAGCCGCAGCACCTGGTGCGGCTGCGTGATCAGTTGATGGCGCAGGCCGAACCGGCTCATGCGACCTGGACCAGCCCGGCGTCGGTTCCTGCAGGCCATCCCATCAGGCGGACCTGGGTCGCCCGGGTGACCGCCGCCTGAGGCGCATCAGAGCTTCTTCGCGGCGTCTGCGTCAAGCTGGCGCAGAAACGCCAGCTTCTCCGCGATCTTGGCCTCCAGCCCGCGGGGGACCGGTTGATACCAGGCCGGATCTTGCATGCCGTCGGGCAGGTAGGTCTCACCAGCCGCATACGCCTGCGGTTCGTCGTGGGCATAGCGGTACTCGTGACCGTAGCCGAGTTCCTTCATCAGCTTCGTCGGGGCGTTGCGCAGATGGATCGGCACCTCGCGTGACTTGTCCTGCTTCACGAACCCCTTCGCCTGCTTGTAGGCCTTGTAGCCGGCGTTGCTTTTCGCCGCCACGGCCAGGTAGATGACGGCCTGCGCCAACGCCAACTCGCCCTCCGGGGAGCCGAGGCGTTCGTAGGTGGTGGCCGCGTCGTTGGCGATCTGCATCGCGCGCGGGTCGGCCAGAGCGATGTCTTCCCAGGCCATGCGCACGAGGCGGCGAGCCAGGTACTTGGGGTCGGCGCCGCCATCGAGCATCCG
>JANXTP010000147.1 GCA_025352345.1 Burkholderiales bacterium
CCCGCGCATCAAGCGACCGATTTCAGCGGTTCCCAGTTCGCGATCAGCTGGTGGACCGCGGCCGCGTCGGGCTCGGCCTTCAGGCGCTCGCGCAGTTCGCGGTCCGACAGCATCTCGGCGATCTCGGACAGGATCTCGAGATGCCGCTGCGTTGCCGCCTCGGGCACGAGCAGGAAGATCAGCAGGCCGACGGGTTCGTCGTCCGGCGCGTCGAACGGGATCGGTTGCCGCACGCGCAGCACCGCGGCGAGCGGGTTCTTCAGGCCCTTGATGCGGCCATGCGGGATCGCCACGCCATGCCCCAAGCCGGTCGACCCGAGTCGCTCCCGGGCGAACAGGTTATCGGTGACGGTGGCGCGCGCGATCGCGTGCTGGTTCTCAAACACCAGGCCGGCATGCTCGAAAGCGCGCTTCTTGCTGGTGGCGTCGACATCCACCAGCACGTTGCTGGCGGGCAGGATGGCAGCGAGGCGATTCATCAGTGGCACAGGCCTAAAGGTTCGGTTCCCGATCGACGCAGCGACCGCAGGGGGGACGGGGCTCGAATTATGGGGCGCATGCCGGCATACCGGCATCACGGGGAAGAGCCGCGGGAGCGAAATGCCAGATTGTGCATGAATGCTGCACTGCAGCAACGTCGCGCGACCCCCGCCTGCGGGGAAACCGGTCAACCATAAAAAAAGGGCGGCTTTGCGGGCCGCTCTTTTCGCGCGTCGAGGTCGCGTCACTGAGCGCCGGGGCTGCCCCAAGCCAGTGACGACCCTCTCGGGGGGGCGGCTGCGTACGCGCAGCCGGAGTTCCATTCAGACCGGCGCGGCGTCGATGCGCTTCGGCGCGGCGTGGTGGTGGTCCTGCACCTTGTCCTTGTGGCGGCAAACCTGGCGATCGAGCTTGTCCATCAATTGATCGATCGCGGCGTACATGTCTTCGTTGGTCTGCTCGATGAAGATGTCCTTGCCCTTCACGTGCAGCGTCACCTCGGCCTTCTGGCGTCGTTCCTTCTCTTTCAGCTTCTCCACCGACAGCAGCACGTTGATGTCGACGACCTGGTCGAAATGGCGCGTGACCCGGTCCAGCTTGGTGAGCACGTACTCTCTGAGGGCTGGAGTGACATCGAGGTGATGACCGCTGATCGTCAGGTTCATGGGGGGTTCCTTTCGCGGGGTGGGGAAGCGGGAGCAGGGGGCGAACGTCGGGGAGGAGGGGCGGCCTTTCGATGGCCGTCGAAGCCAGTGTGCACAGGTTCAGTCCGCATGACAAGCAGATGACACAGCTGTCCACAAGGTCCGCTTTTCAAGGGGCGAGGCGGCAAAAAGTTTTGTCTTTGCGGATGCGATAATCTGAGGCTGTCGCCCGGAGATTTGCCTGGACTTCCCTCACCTCCGGTGAGCCCCGTCCGCTCCGGCGCTTGTCCGTCCGCCCGATGCGCCGGAGCCCTCATGCTCAATGTCTTCACGCTGGCCAACGGCCGGCTCGCCCAGCAAGAGATCGAAAGCCTCGGTGACCTGGCCGACGCGCTGACACGCGTGAAGCCCGTCTGGGTCGACCTCGACGCGCCGACCGAGGAGGAGAAGGGCTGGATCACGCAGCACTTCGGCGTCACGATCCCGGCCGACGCGGTCGACGACGACCTCGAAGAATCCGCCCGCTTCTACGAGGAAGACAACGGCGAGCTGCACATTCGCAGCGACTTCCTGATCGACGCCGCCCTGGATGACGGCGGCCCGCGCAACGTGCGCGTCGCGTTCATCCTGTTCAGCAACGTGCTGTTCTCGATCCACGGCGAGGAGCTGCCGGTGTTCCGCCTGCTGCGCCTGCGCGCCCGGCGCACGCCGGCGCTGATCGAAGACGCGAAGGACGTGCTGCTCAAGCTCTACGACGCCGATGCCGAGTACAGCGCCGACGCGCTCGAAGGCATCTACGACAGCCTCGAGAAAGTCAGCGCCCGCGTGCTGAAGCAGGACGTCGACGACCAGACGGCCGGCGAAGCGCTGAACGCGATCGCGCGCGAGGAAGACCTGAACGGCCGCATCCGCCGCAACGTCATGGACACGCGCCGCGCGGTCAGCTTCATGATGCGTTCACGCATGCTCAACGCCGAGCAGTTCGAGGAGGCGCGGCAGATCCTGCGCGACATCGACTCGCTCGACAGCCACAGCACGTTCCTGTTCGACAAGATCAACTTCCTGATGAACGCGACTGTCGGCTTCATCAACATCAACCAGAACAAGATCATCAAGATCTTCTCGGTCGCCAGCGTCGCGCTGCTGCCGCCGACCCTGATCGCGAGCATCTACGGCATGAACTTCAGGGCCATGCCGGAGCTCGACTGGCGCTTCGGTTACCCGTTCGCGATCTGTCT
>JANXTP010000375.1 GCA_025352345.1 Burkholderiales bacterium
GTGAAGCACTTGATCACGGTGAACTCCGGTTCGTCCGCGAACCTGGTGGCCTTCTCGGCGCTGACCTCACCGCGCCTGGGCGACCGCGCGATCCAGCAGGGCGACGAGGTCATCGGAGTGGCCGCGGGATTCCCGACGACGGTCAACCCGATCCTGCAGTTCGGGGCCGTTCCAGTCTTCGTCGACGTCGATCTCGCGACGCACAACATCGACGCATCGCTGATCGAAGCAGCAATCACTTCGAAGACCAAGGCCATCATGCTGGCCCATTCGCTGGGCAATCCGTTCAACGTCGATGTGGTGACGGGGCTGTGCAAAAAGTACGGCCTGTGGCTCGTGGAAGACTGCTGCGACGCCCTCGGCGCCACATATGACGGCCGACTGGTCGGCACTTTCGGCGACATCGGCACACTCAGCTTCTACCCCGCGCACCACATCACGATGGGTGAAGGTGGCGCCGTGTTCACGAACAACGCCGAACTCAAGCTGATCGCGGAATCGTTCCGCGACTGGGGCCGCGACTGCTACTGCCCGCCCGGCAAGGACAACACCTGCAACAAGCGCTTCTGCTGGAAGCTCGGCGACCTGCCCGAAGGCTACGATCACAAGTACACGTATTCGCACCTCGGCTACAACCTCAAGATCACCGACATGCAGGCCGCGTGCGCGCTGGCGCAGCTCGAGAGCCTCGACGGGTTCATCGCCAAGCGCAGGGCGAACTTCACGTACCTCAAGAGTCGCCTGGTCAGCTGCCAAGCCTTCCTGGATCTGCCGGAGGCCACGCCGAAGTCCAACCCCTCCTGGTTCGGATTCCCGGTCGTGCTGAAGCCCGAATCCGGGGTGAAGCGCGTCGACCTGCTGAACTATCTCGACCAGAACAAGATCGGCACGCGCCTACTTTTCGCGGGCAACCTGACGCGCCAGCCTTACATGATTGGCCGCCGCTTCCGCGTCAGCGGCGAGCTGACCAACACGGACACGGTGATGAACCAGACCTTCTGGCTCGGCGTGTACCCGGCGCTAGGCGAGCCACAGCTCGACTTCATCGCCGACCGCCTCGAAGAGTTCTTCGGCTTGAGTTTCTGATCGACATGACGCCCACCGAAGAGTTGCTGCCGGACACGTGGCTGTACCGCCTGCCCAGGTTCGAGGATCTGCGAGGGTCATTCGTGAAGACCTATCTCCGGAGTGAGTTCGCCAGGCAAGGCGTGCAATTCGACTTCGCAGAGGAGTTCTACTCGTCGTCGCGCAAGGACGTCATCCGAGGAATGCACTTCCAGCTGCCGCCACACGATCACGTCAAGCTCGTCTACTGCCCGGCCGGTGCCGTCCTGGATGTGCTGCTCGATCTGCGGGCGGGACCGGGCTACGGCAAGTTAGCGAGTGTCGAACTGTCCGAACAGAACCCCGGCCTCGTGCTTATTCCTCGCGGCGTGGCTCATGGGTTCCGATCATTGTCGAATGACAGTGTGATGGTCTACAAGACCAGTACCGAACACGTACCCACGCACGACGCTGGCGTGCATTGGGATAGCTTCGGTTTCGACTGGGAATGCGCAGCGCCTATCTTGTCGGATCGTGACCTTGGGCACGGCGCCTTTTCGCAACTGTCGTCGCCGTTCTGACCCATGAAGCTCTTCGTTACCGGCGCAACCGGCTTCGTGGGTTCGTGCTTCGTGCGCCATGCTACGGAAGCCGGTCATCAGGTCGTTGCGACCCGCAGGTCGGGACGCGGGAGCTTTGCGACCATGGCCGCGGTCGAATGGCTGGATGTGGCGCTCGACGCGGTGGACGTATCTCACCTGGCGGGATGCCACGCGCTGGTTCACTTCGCCGCGGTCGGCGTCAGCCCCAAGCAGGCGAGCCGGCGCGACCTGATGCACTGGAACGTGACCGTGCCGCAATTGCTGCTAGAGACCGCCCACTCAGCCGGCGTGCATCGCGCAGTCATTGCCGGAAGTTTCGCGGAGTACGGTCGATCGGCCGAGCGATACGATCTCATCCCGGCCCATGCGCCGCTGCTGCCCACCACCAGCTATGCGAGCTCCAAGGCTGCCTGCTTTGCGACCTGCCACGCCACTGCCATCGAACTGGATCTCGAGTTGTGCTACCTGCGGATCTTCTCCGCATTCGGCGATGGCCAGTTCGAATCGAACTTCTGGCCTGCACTCCGAAAGGCCGCCCTCGCCGGCGAGGACTTCCCGATGACCGTCGGCGAGCAGGTGCGGGACTTCGTCGACGTCGACGACGTCGCGAAGACGTTCCTGAATGCCGCCACCCGCCCAGACGTCCTGCCCGGACAACCGTTGGTCCGTAACGTCGGATCGGGCCGACCGGTGACGATGCGCGACTTCGCCGAAACCTGGTGGCATCGCTGGAATGCGCGCGGCACGCTGCTCATCGGTGAGCTGCCGTACCGCCCCAACGAGGTCATGCGGTTCGCGCCTCTCATGGACGACGCGTCCGCAGACCTTTCATCATGATCCTCATTCTCGGTGCCGGTCTCGCAGGCCTGTCAGCCTCATACCATCTCGGCCACGACAAATGCGTGCTGCTGGAGCAGCACGCACATCCGTTCGGGCACGTGGCCTCGGAACAGCGCGAAGGCTTCACGTGGGACCTCGGGCCCCACGTGTCGTTCACGAAGCATGAATGCGTGCGTCGCCTCTTCCAGGAAAGCGTCGGGAGCGAGTTCAGCGAGATCGAGGTCCAAGTAGGCAACTACTATCACGGCCACTGGGTCACCCATCCGGCCCAGACGGCGCTCCATCAGGTACCGGAACCCGAGCGCAGCCAATGCCTCGCGTCGTTCCTCCACACGCGCGACCAGGCGGCGGACAACAGAGCGCCGGCAGCGAACTACCAGGAGTGGCTGGAACGTGCATTCGGACCGGTCTTCGCCAACACCTTCCCATCCGTGTACACCCGCAAGTACTGGACGCGCGCCGCCGCCGACCTCACGACCGACTGGATCGGAAACCGAATCCTGTATCCCGACGTCGACGACGTGAAGCGCGGAGCGCAGGGCCCGCTGGACCGGTCGATGCACTACATCACCAAGGTACGGTATCCGACCCACGGCGGATTCCAGTCCTTCGCGACCGGGCTGCGCACCGGCAGCAACATCCAGTACGGTGCCCACGTCGTCTCCATCGACCTGGGCCGCCGTGCGGTTCGCACCGCGGACGGACGACAGTTTGCGTTCGACACGCTGGTGAACAC
>JANXTP010000380.1 GCA_025352345.1 Burkholderiales bacterium
CTGGTCGACCGGCCGCGAACCGATCGCGCAGCCGCCGGGCAGCGACACCCTGGCCTGGCCGAAGCGCGCCAGCAGCGGGCCCAGCACCAGGATCGAGGCCCGCATCGTCTTGACCAGGTCGTACGGCGCTTCCGGCAAGGACACGTTGGACGTGTCCAGCGTGACGGCGTCGGGCTGTGCCTCGCTGCGTTCACAGACCGCACCCATGTTGCGCAGCAGCTTCAGCGTGGTGCCGACGTCGTTCAGGCGCGGCACATTGGTCAGCGTCACTGGTTCGGCCGTCAGCAGCGCAGCGCACAGCTCGGGCAGCGCCGCGTTCTTGGCGCCCGAGATCGTGACCTCGCCTTCGAGATGCCGTCCGCCGCGTATCAGAAGTTTGTCCATGAGCGTGGGAGCGAAACCTGCACCGCCGTCAAACCCGCCATGGCGGATTCAAACGCCGCAGCACATGCCGCAGCGGCTTTCAGTGATGTTGCAGTGGGGCTTTTTCGGCGCTGACGGCCCACTCGGCTGGCGTCAGCGTTTTCATCGACAGGGCGTGAATCTCGGCGCGCATCTTGTCGCCCAGGGCCCGGTAGACCATCTGGTGGCGTTGGATGCGGCTGGCGCCTTCGAAGGCAGCACAGACGATGGTGGCGAAGAAATGCCGACCGTCGCCCTGCACCTCCAGATGCTCGCAACTCAGGCCTTGCGCGATGAAGCGCTGCACGTCGTTTGGCGTGGGTTCAGACATGCCTGGATTATCGCTCAGGCGGCTCAATACCGGACCTTGTAGCCGATGCGCAGCAGGTGCAGACACAAGCCGCACACGCCCACCACGCCAGCAGCCACCACGCCCAGGCTGACCCACGGCGACACATCGCTCACACCGAAGAAGCCGTACCGAAAGCCGTCAACGATGTAGAAGAACGGGTTCAGGTGGCTGGCCACCCGCCACAGCGGCGGCAGGCTCTTGACCGAATAGAACACTCCGGAGAGGAAAGTCATCGGCATGATGATGAAGTTCTGGAAGGTCGCGATCTGGTCGAACTTCTCCGCCCACAGGCCGGCGATCAAGCCCAGCGCCCCCATCAGCGCCGCGCCCAGCAAAGTGAAAACGATGATCCACACCGGCTGCGCCAGGTGCAGCGGCGCGAACCACACCGTCACCGCCAGCACCCCCGTGCCGACGGCGACGCCGCGCACCACGGATGCGCCGACGTAAGAGATGAACCACGCCCAGTGCGACAGCGGCGTGACCAGCAGGAACACCAGGTTGCCGCTGATCTTGCTCTGGATCAGCGACGAGCTGCTGTTGGCGAACGCGTTCTGCAGCACGCTCATCATCACCAGGCCCGGCACCAGGAAGCTGGTGTAGCCGACGCCATCGAAAGGCTGCACCTTGTCGCCCAGCGCATGGCCGAAGATCAGCAGATAGAGCACCGCGGTGAGCACGGGGGCCGCCACCGTCTGGAAGCTGACCTTCCAGAAGCGCAGCACCTCCTTGTAGAACAGCGTGCGGGCACCGGAGAGCAGGTGCATCGCGGGTGGCGTGGCCAAGGGCGTCATGCCGACACCTGCCGCGAAGTCTGCGCTGGCTCGCCGTGCATGATTTCAAGGAACACGTCTTCCAGGTCGGCGCGGCCGATTTCCAGGTCTTCCGGCTGTCCCCCGGCCGCGCGCAAGGTGGCGAGAACGGATTCAACCTCGGCCGCGTTGCGCGTCTTGATCTGCACGATGCGGCCGGTCACCCGCGCGTTCGCCTGCAAGGCGGGCGGCAACGGCGTGTCGAGCTTGAAGCGCAGCATCGTGCTGGCGCGCCCGGCCAGCAGCGCCGAGGTGCGGTCGAGCGCCACCACGTGGCCCTGCTTCAACATCGCGAGCCGACCGCACAGCGCTTCGGCCTCTTCCAGGTAATGGGTGGTCAGCAGCACGGTGTGACCTTCCTTGTTCAGCCGCGCGACGAACTGCCACAACGTCTGCCGCAACTCGACATCGACGCCGGCGGTGGGCTCGTCGAGCACGATCACCGGCGGGCGGTGCACCAGCGCCTGCGCCACCAGCACCCGGCGCTTCATGCCGCCCGACAGCTGCCGGGTGTTGGCATTGGCCTTGTCCGTCAAGCCGAGGTTCTCCAACAGTTCATCGATCCAGGCATCGTTGGCACGTCGGTCGTTGCGCACACCGAAGTAGCCGCTCTGGATCTGCAGCGTCTCGCGCACCGTGAAGAAGGGGTCGAACACCAGTTCCTGCGGCACGATGCCGAGACTTCGGCGGGCGACGGCGTAGTCGGTGACGACATCATGTCCATGCACCAGCACCTGGCCGGCGCTCGCTTGCGACAGGCCAGCGAGGCTGCTGATCAGTGTGGTCTTGCCGGCCCCGTTGGGCCCGAGCAGGCCGAAGAACTCGCCCGGCTCGATGTCGAAGCTGACATCATCCAGCGCCTGTACGCTGTCTCGGGAGCCGCTGTAGCGCTTGCTGACGCTGCGAAAGGAGATGGCGGATCTGGCGGGGCCGGGGGGAATGCATCTCATGAAGCGCGCGATTGTAGATAGTGCGGTCGCTGCGCGCTGGCACGCTGTCACCACCCGCGGACCGCCGCGCCGCTTTAGGGCAGATGCCGCTGGACACGCGCCGACTTGGTGCTACCTTGACCGGCAGTCCGACTGCAATGAAAGCAGATGCCATGGCGACTCCCGTCAAGAAGACACGCCGCACCGCCGAGCGCATCCTCGACGTCACACTGGCGCTGTTCAACCGCTTCGGCGAGCCCAACGTGTCGACCACGCTGATCTCGGCCGAACTCAACATCAGCACCGGCAACCTGTACTACCACTACCCGGCAAAGGACCTGCTGGTCGATCGGCTGTTCGATCGCTACGAAGCTTCACTGAACGCCTTGCTGAAAGCGGCCGACGACGTGCACGACGTCGAGGACGCGTGGCTCTTCTTCCACATGCTGTTCGAGCTGATCTGGCAGTACCGCTTTCTGTACCGCGACCTGAACGACCTGCTCAGCAAGAACCGGCGGATCGAAACCCATTTCCAGTACGTGCTGAAGGAAAAAACGCGGGCGGTGCAGCGGGTGCTGGCCGGCCTCGGCCAAGGCAATGCGGTGCGCCTGAGCGCGCCTGAGGCTGAATCGGTGGCGACCGCGATGGTCGTGGTGTCGACCTACTGGCTCAGCTATGAGTACGTGCGCGACCCGCGCCACGCGCTGGAACCCGAGAACGCGGGCGCTGCATTGCTGCGCGGCGCCTCCCACGTGCTGAGCCTGCTGGCGCCGTATTTCGAGCCGGCACAGAAGCAGCACCTGTTGGGCCTGGCGCAAGCCTATTCGAAGACGCCCTCGCCTGCGGCCTCGCCACCCCGCCGCGCCACGTCGACGGCGGCCGGCGCCAGCAACCGCGTCGCGCAGTAGCCAACCCAACAGGCCGGGCTCGCCCGTTCAGTCGTTCGATTCTTCGGTGTGGCCGTCGGATGCAGCCATGGCCTTGGCAATGGCCGCGTCGAGGTTCTTCTCGATCTCGCCGCGGATGCGATCACTGAAGCCCGACAGCAGAAAGCCCAGCGTCACGGTCAGCGCAAAGTTGTCGGCGGTGGCCACCAGATCACCCTGCACGCCCGCACGCTCGAAGCCCACCCGCTCGCAGTCTTCCTCGGCCTGGACGCGGCAGTCCATCTCATGCTGGCGCCGCGCGTGGTGGGCCCAGTGCTGTGCCAGTTGTCGTGCACCGTCGAGCCCGAGGGTGTGATGGCGTTGGATGGTGAATTGGGTCATTCTCGAATGTGTCCGAAAGGGTCCATGCGGCGCGTCACGGTGCTCGGGGCGATGGTGCAGCGATTTGCAGGGCACGCCGACGCTCATCCATCGGCAAGGCGGCGAGCCGCTGCACCTCGGCGTAAAAGCGCGGCAGATCGCCACCCTGCGCGGCGAGCAGGCGCTCGAACTGCGGCACCAGTTCGGTGTAGGCCGCCAGCACACCGAAAGAGGCATTGTTGACGCGGTCGAACCAGCCGTCATAGCCGGTGTATCCCTGCCAGGCGCCGGCCTTCAGCGCGGCATGGTCGGCACGCAGCTGTGCCAGCAACCCGGCCTTGCCGCGGCGCTTGTCGTCGTCCGACGCGGTGCTTTCGTACAGCGCGTTCAAGCGCTCGCGGTAAGTGGCCGTCAAGGCGCGGAAATCGGCCCGACGCGCCTGCTGCAACGCCAGCGCGTCGCGTGCGGCAGTGCTACCGAACTCGGCCAGCCAGCGGGCGGTTCCCACGCGTTCGACGGTGGTCGCGAACGATTCATTGAAGATGGTGTCGTCGGGAGCGAAGGCCACCTGATGAGACAGCTCGTGGAAGATCAGCCGGGCCAGCTCGCCTTCGGGCGACTGCACGAAGGTGTTGAGCAGGGGATCGGCAAAGTAACTACCCGGGATCTTGCCCAGCGTCGAATAGGCGGGCACAACATAGACCCCGGCATCGAGCCCAAGCGCACGCAGCTGCCCAGCGTAAGCGTCGGCCTGCTCGCGATCGTAGTAGCCACGGTAAGCCACGCAGCCGACAACCAGAAAGCACCAGGTGCGCAGCGTCAGGCTCAGCTCCGGCGCGGCGGCCACATTCCATACCGCCGCCTTGCGCTGCAGGTTGGCGTAGCGCCGGTAGCTGTCGTTGTCGGGCAGATGCAGCGTCGCCACCGCATAGTTTCGGATGCGCTGGGTCAGTTCGAGTCGCGCTTTCAACACGTCGGGCGTCGCCGGGTCGGCCAGCACCTCGGGCACTGGCCGCGCGGCGTTCAGCAGCTTCAGATGGCCACTGACCGACTGCGCGTAGTAGCTGAGGCTGCTGCAACCGGTGGTGAGGACTGGCAACAGAACGGCGGCGACGGCGGCTCGGAGGGTCCGGGGGCTCATGTTGATCAATGATTGCACAGCGCTGGGCCCGGCAGGCACACAGATGGCTTCGCTACACTGGGCCGAGCCCGCTTTGAATGCCCCACCCCCATGCGCCTGATCGACTCCATCGTCACCGACGCACCCGCCATGGCCACGCTGCGGCGCGACCTGCATGCGCACCCGGAGTTGTGCTTCGAAGAGCGGCGCACGGCGGACGTGATCGCGCAGCAGCTCACCGACTGGGGCATCCCGGTCCATCGCGGCCTGGGCACCACCGGCGTCATCGCGATCCTGAAGCACGGCACCTCGGATCGCGCGGTCGGCCTGCGCGCCGACATGGACGCGCTGCCCATCACCGAGCACAACCAGTTCGCGCACGCCAGCCGCCACGCCGGCAGGATGCACGCCTGCGGCCACGATGGCCACACCACGATGCTGCTGGCCGCGGCACAGCACTTGGCCCGGCACCGGAATTACGACGGCACGGTGTACCTGGTGTTCCAGCCGGCCGAAGAAGGCGGCGGCGGCGCGCGCGAGATGATCGCCGACGGCTTGTTCGAGAAGTTCCCGATGGAGGCGATCTTCGGCGTGCACAACTGGCCCGGCCTCCCCGTCGGCCAGTTCGCGATCAAGTCCGGCCCGTGCTTTGCCAGCAGCAACGAGTTCCGCATCACCATCCGCGGCAAGGGCTCGCACGCGGCCATGCCGAATCTGGGGCTCGACCCCGTGCCGGTGGCCTGCCAGCTGGTGCAGGCCTTCCAGACCATCATCACCCGCAACAAGCGGCCGATCGATGCGGGCGTGATTTCGGTGACGATGATCCACACCGGCGAAGCGACGAATGTGGTGCCCGACACCTGCGAGATCCAGGGCACGGTGCGCACCTTCACGCTGGAGGTGCTGGATCTGATTGAGCAGCGGATGCAGCAGATCACGCAGCACACCTGCGCCGCCTTCGGCGTGAGCTGCAAATTCGAGTTCAGCCGCAACTATCCACCGACGATCAACCACCCCGACGAGACGGCATTCGCTCGCCGCGTGATGACCGATCTGGTCGGCGCCGACGAGGTGCTGGAGTTCGAGCCGACGATGGGCGCGGAGGATTTCGCGTACTACCTGCAAGCCATCCCCGGCGCGTACTTCGTGATGGGCAATGGCGACGGAGACCACCGGCAGTCAGGTCACGGCCTCGGCCCCTGCATGCTGCACAACCCGAGCTACGACTTCAACGACGCGTTGATCCCGCTGGGCGCAACGTTGTGGGTGCGGATGGCCGAGCAGTGGCTGGCGCAGCCGCGCGGCTGACCGCACAGCGTCTCCGGTGATCAGGCCGGGAATGTCCCCAAGCGGGCAATCAGACCTGCGGTCGAGGCATCGAGGTCGGCGTCATCGCCAACCGCAGTGAGCCTTGGCAGCAGGTCGCGGCACAGCACCTTGCCCAGCTCCACACCCCACTGGTCGAAGCTGTTGATGCCCCACACCGCGCCGCTGGTGAACAC
>JANXTP010000183.1 GCA_025352345.1 Burkholderiales bacterium
ATGCGGTGGCGGTAAGGCCACAGGAAGGGCGCGAGGCCGCTCAGCGAGCGGACGTTCTTGGCCGGGGCGGGTAGGGCGGGGGTGCGTGGCGTGGCCGTGGTGGGCGCCGCGGAAGCTGTGGGGATGGAGGACATCCGACGAGTCTACAGAGAGCCCCCAAGGCCGCCGCCCTGCGGCGTCCGGCCCCCCCGAGGGGGAGCAAGAAAACTTGGGGCGGCCCGGCGTTTTCTTGGGAGCCCGCGTGTCGGCTGCCGAACGACGAGCCGCGATGCTCCGGTCGCTACAACGACAAGCGCGCTGCGTAGCCGGTCAGTTCCAGATAGCCGTGGCCGATGCGACGACCCGCCTCGTCCTGCAGCTCGCTCAGCCCTTCCCAATAGATCGCGCCGGTGCTGGTGCGGCTGTCGAGCTCCTGGGCGTCCAGCAGCGACTTGATCCGATAGCGGCCAACCGGTGTGGTGAGGGCCCACTCGACCGGGTAGCGTGCACGCGACAGTGGGCTGCTCCAGACGCGGCCGGGCGTGAAGCTCACCTCGTCGGCGCTGAAGTTGCGCGTCGCGCCGCCCGCTGCGCGGAAGCTGCCACCAGCGTAGACCGTGCCACCGTCGGCGCGGCGCAAGCGGAACGCGGTCAGCGCGCTGCCGTCGGCCAGATTCATGCCGATCCAGTCCCAGCCCACCGCGTCGGGGTCCAGCAGCGAGTTGCTCCATTCATGGTCCAGCCAGGCGGTTCCGCGCACCGGCTGCGCCACGCCGTCGCGGGTCAGCGTGCCTGCAACGGCCAGCTGCGGCTGGCTGTAGTAATGGCTGGCCTGTTCGGGCTGGGGCCCCTTGCGCGAATAGCCCGCGTCGCCTTGCAGCAGCAGCGGCTGCGTGGTGTCGAAGTGGAAGTCGAAGGCAAAGCCGGCGCTGTCGCTTGCCACGCGGGCGCGGTAGCGGCTGCCGCCGTCGCGCGCCTCGCGGATCAATCCCCAGTCGCGCAGCGACACCGCGGTGTCGCCCATCGCCGCCTCAGCGATGCCGAAGCCGCTGCGGGCGATGCGCTGGTCATGCTGCAGTCGGCCGCGTTGCAGGTCGGTCAGCGCGGCATGGGCGAACAGCAGTTGCTTCGCGGCAAAGCGGCTCGGCTGATCGACGGCAACACTTGTGCGCGAGCGAAAGAAGGTGATCTGGAAGCCGCAGCGGTCTGCCGAGGTGATGTTGGCATTCGGCACCGAGGTGCCGTTGACGATCGCGCCTGTCACTGTGCCGGTCAGGTACCACCACTCGATGCGTGTGTCCGGGTGGGCGCCGTGGTCTGCCGGAAACACCAGCGGGCGCGGGTGGATTCCGGATGCCGAGGCAGGCGCCAGCGCTGAACCGTCTGCCGCGCGAGCCGACCACGGCAGCACGGCCAGCCCGTGCAGAAATCGGCGCCGGTGCAGCCGTGCTGCGTCGATCGTCGTTGTGGAACAGGGCGGTGGATGAGAAATCACGCCATCGAGGATCGCACAGCCGCCACAAGCGCCCTGGCCTGACCGACAATACCCGGTTGTCCGTCCGAGACCGCTGTCCGATGTCCGAGTTCTCACTGCCCACCGATTTCGACCTCAGCGATCACTTCGATCACGCCACCCTGATGCGGGCCATCGGACTGAAGCCCGAGCAGGCGCTGCTGTCGCAGCATGAGGACAGCGACCGCCTGCACACCCGCCTGCGCGGCACGGGCACCGCGGTCTACGAGCAGACGATCAGCTTCTTCATCGACCCGCGCACCGGCCTGCACCTGCGCGGCCTGTGCACCTGCCCGGTTGGCTTCAACTGCAAGCACGTGGCAGCAGCGCTGATGGCGCATGAGGCCGTTCTGGTCCGTGCGCGCCGACTCGGAACGAATGGCGCCGACATCGGTGCGGGGGCCCCTGCCGCAGCCAACGCTGTCGCCGAGACGACCGCCCGCACCAGCCGACCGGCTGAACCACCGTCACGCGCGCCGGGAGAGAGTGCGCCACCACACGCCTTCGCCGACGCGACCGGCTTGCCGCAGGCGCTCGAGGTCTGGCTCGACAAGGCGAGGCAGGCCTTTGTGCCGTCGCGTTCAGCCGATGACCCGATGCCGTCCGACTTGCCGCGGGTGGCGCCGACCAAGCGCCTGATGTACGTGCTCGGCAGCGAGGATGCGGGCCTGATGCTGAAGCTGTACCTCGGCAGCACCCGACGCGGTGGCGAGGTCAGCCGGCACCATCCGCATGCGCCCGGCGTGGCCGACATCCTGCGCACCCGGCCGTCGTATGTCGGTGCCGAGGACGAGTTCCTGCTGGCCGCCTTGCTGCCGTTCACACTGAACCCTGTGGGCACCCAGTTGCCGCTCGCCGGACCCACTGCGGCCGCCACATTGCAACAGCTGGTGCGCGCCGGCGCCTGCTGGTTCGTCGGCACGCCCGAGGCGCCGCCCAACACGCCGCCCGGCCCGCCACTGGCCTGGGTCGATGAGCCGCTGCCGCTGCGTCTGCAGTGGCATGCCGATGACAGCGGGCAGTGGTCTACCCGCTGGGACGTGGATTCGCCGCCCGGTGGCGATGGGACTGACCCGCAGGCGCTGGAATCCGACGCCGCTGTGTTCAAGGTGATCAGCCTCGTGCTGCTGCCGCAGCCGCATGTGGTGGTCAGCGACGCCGCAGGCCGGATGAGCGTTCGTCCCGCCGGTGTGTCCGCCAGCGGCCTGACCGCTTCAACGATTCGCTGGCTGGCCGGCATGCCGCCGGTCCCGAACACCGCCTTGCCTGCGCTGGTCGGCCGACTGCGCTCCCTGGGTCTGGCGTACCAGATGGCGCTGCCGCTGCCCGAGCCGCATGCGCAGCCGCTGCGGGAACTCGGCGAGCTGACGCTGCAGCCGGTGCTGCGCCTGCGGACCTGCCCCAACGTGCCGTCCGAGACCTGGCTCGAAGGCCATCAGCGCCCGCCGCCGGCCGGCCAGCCGCTGCGCCAGGCTGCGGTGCAATTGCTGCTGCGCTATGAGTTGGCCCGACCAGATGGTCGGCACGGCGGTGCGGCCATCGACTTCAACTTTCCGGCAGGCGCTTCCGATGTCGCTTTCCTCGAACAGTCCGACCCGCTGCGGCCGGGCCAGATGCAGCTGACACGCTTTCGCCGCAACGCACTTGCCGAGGCGCAGGTCATGCAGCAGCTGTTCGAGCAACTCGATCTGCGGCCGTGGAGCCGGGTGGCCGCGTTCGCACTCGACCGCATGGCCGCACTGAAGGCGGGTCGATTGCAAGCCGGTGCGCTGCCGCCGGCGCTGGAGGACGGGCTGCTGATCCTGGTGCCGACCACACGCGATGCCTGGCCGACGCTGCTCAGCCACCAGGTGCCGGCCTTGCAGGCCGAGGGCTGGTGCATCGAGCGCGCTGATGACTTCCCGTTCGAGGTCTACGAGGCGGATGAGTTCGAATTGAGCCTCGACGAGGCGAACGACGGCGGCACCGACTGGTTCCGCATCGGGTTGAAGGTCAGCGTCGGCGGCACGCCGGTCGATCTGGTGCCGCTGCTGGTGGGGCTGGTGCAGGCCGGCTGGCTCAAGCTGGAAGCGTCTCTGAACAAGACCGATGGCGAGGTCCTGCTGCCCTGGCCCGACGACAGCGCGCCGCCGCTGGCCGCGTCGTCACCGAATGCCCGGGCGCTCAAACGCGAGCGGCTGCTGCGGCTGCCGGTGGCGCGCATCGCGCCCTTGGTGGCTTGGCTGCGCGGTGTTTTCGGTACCACTGGTTTCACCTCGGGCGAGGCCCGGGTGTCGCGCTTCGAGCTGGGGGCGATCGAGACCCTGTCGGCCGGTCTCGCCTTGAGGGCGCCGCCCGCCCTCGACCAGCTGCTGGCCCAGCTGCGCCAGCTGCGTACCGGCGAGGGCCTGCCGGCGGTGGCGGTGTCGCCGAACGTGCAGGCGCAGCTGCGGCCTTACCAGCTCGACGGCCTGGCGTGGATGGATTTCCTGCGCCGCGCGGGTTTCGGCGGCGTGCTGGCCGACGACATGGGCCTGGGCAAGACGCTGCAGACACTGGCCTTGCTGCAGGCCGAGCTGGACGCCGGGCGGCTCGACCGGCCCAGCCTGGTCGTGGTGCCGACCAGCCTGCTGGAAAACTGGCTGGCTGAAGCGAGCCGCTTCACGCCGCAGCTGCGCATGCTGGTGCTGCATGGCAAGCAGCGCGCGCTGCAGTTCAAAGGCATCGCCCGCGCGCATGTCGTGGTCACCAGCTACCCGCTGGCGGTGCGCGACATGGCGGTGCTGGCCAGCCATGCGTGGCATTACCTGGTGCTCGATGAGGCGCAGCGCATCAAGAACAGCCGCAGCCAGGCGACGCTGTCGCTGAAGGCATTGAACGCACGCCACCGGCTGTGCCTGTCGGGTACGCCGCTGGAAAACCACCTGGGCGAGTTGTGGAGCTTGATGGATTTCGTCAGCCCCGGGCTGCTCGGCAACGAGGCGCAGTTTCGGGAACACTACCGCAACCCGATCGAGAAGCGTCAGGAGTCCCTGCAGGCCGAGCACCTCGCGCGTCGCGTGCGGCCGTTCATCCTGCGGCGCACCAAGCTGCAGGTGGCGCAGGACCTGCCGGAGAAAACCGAGACGCTGCTGCGTGTCGAACTCGACGGCATGCAGCGCGACCTGTACGAAACCGTGCGCGCGACGATGGACAGCAAGCTGCGCGAAGCGATCGCCAAGCAGGGCCTGGCGCGCAGCCAGATCGTCGTGCTCGATGCGCTGCTGAAGCTGCGCCAGGTGTGCTGCGACCCGCGGCTGTTGAAGCTGCGCGCGGCCGCGCCAGAGGAAGACGACGACGCGTTGGCGGCAGAAGCCTTTGGCGCCACCGTCATCGACAAGCCACTCACCCGCCACCACGCTGCGACCGTGGCCCCATCGGCCAAGCTCGAACTGCTGCGCGACCTGCTGCCCACGCTGGTGGAAGACGGTCGCCGCATCCTGGTGTTCTCGCAGTTCACCGAAATGCTGGCGTTGATCGAGCCGGAATTGACGCGACTGAACCTGGACTACATCAAGCTGACCGGCGAAACCGTCAACCGCGGTGCGGTGGTGAAGGCGTTCCAGGAGGGCGATACACCGATCTTCCTGATCAGCCTGAAGGCCGGCGGTGTCGGGCTCAACCTGACTGCCGCCGATACGGTCATCCTGTATGACCCTTGGTGGAACCCGGCCGTCGAGCAGCAGGCGATCGACCGCGCCTACCGCATCGGGCAGGGCAAGCCGGTGTTCGTCTACAAGCTGGTGGCCAGTGGCACGGTCGAGGAAAAAATGCTCGAGTTGCAGGCCCGCAAGGCGGGCC
>JANXTP010000197.1 GCA_025352345.1 Burkholderiales bacterium
AAGGCCTGCTGCAGCGGCTGGACGACAAAGGGCATCGAGTACAGCACCGACGCGATGACCAGACCACTGAAAGTGAACGGAAGCCGGCCGATGCCCAGCCACTGGGTGAACTGCCCGACCGGCCCGTGAGGCCCCATCAGCAGCAGCAGATAGAAGCCCAGAACCGTAGGCGGCAGCACAATGGGCATCGCAACGAGCGCCGACCACAGTGGCTTCCAGCGTGAGCGCGTGCGGGCCAGCCGCCATGCGATCGGCGTGCCGACGATCAGCAGCAGCAGTGTCGTGAGGGTCGCAAGTTCGGCCGTGAGCCGAATCGCCGCCCAGGCATCCGCGCTCAGCGGTGTCTCCCTGGCATCGGGGTGGCGAGGTTCATGGCCCGTAGCCGTAGGACTGGATCACCGCCTTGGCCGCAGGGCTCTTCAGGTAGACCAGCAAGGCCGCGGCGGCGAGATTCTTCTCGCCAGTCTTCAGCAGCACCGCATCCTGGCGGATCTCGCCGTACAGCGAGGGCGGCACCAGCCAGTACGAGCCCGTTGCGGGCTTACCGGGAACGGCCACCTGCGACAGCGCGACGAAGCCCAGTTCGGCGTTGCCGGTGGCAACGAACTGGTAGGCCTGCGCGATGCTCTCGGCGGTCACCAGCTTCGGCGTGAGCGCCTCGCCGAGGCCGCGCGCCTTCAGCACCTCGACGCCGGCCCGTCCGTAGGGTGCGAGCTTCGGGTTCGCGATCGCCAGGTGTGCATAGGTGCCGGTGACGAGCACCGCGCCCTGGTCGTCCACATAGCCTGGCTGTGCGCTCCACAGCACCAGCTTGCCGATCGCGTAGGCGAAGTTGCTGCCGGCGACGCCGTATCCGTCGGCGATCAGCTTGCGCGGGGTGTCGTCGTCGGCGGCGATCAGCACCTCGAACGGCGCACCGGCGACGATCTGGGAGTAGAACTTGCCGGTGGCGCCTGACGACACCTTCAACGTGTGGCCGGTGGCAGCCGTGAAGCCTTCGCCGAGGGTCGCCAGCGGGCCTGCGAAGTTGGCGGCGACGGCGACCGACACCTCGTCGGCGTTTGCAGGCGGTGCCGTTGTGGCCAGTGCGGTGACGATCAGCGCCGGGATGGCTTGTATCTTCAGGGTCATCGGATCCGTGCTCCAGGGGAGTCAATCAATCACGGCCAGGATCACGCTTGACGCCTTGAAAGCGGCGCAGGCCCGCACGCCGACGGCCAGCCCGAGTGAGGCGACCGAGTCGCGCGTCACCACCGCCACCGCACTGCGGCCGTGCCCCAGGTCCAACGTGACCTCGGCGTTCACCGGGCCGTCGACGATGCGTTGCACCTCGCCCCACAGCTGGTTGCGTGCGCTGAGGCGCATTGCTTCGTCGACAAGCAACAGCAGCGACGAGGCCTTGACCAGCGCAATCGCTTCGGTGCCGATGGCCAGGCCCAACTGCTCGGCCGATGCACGAGTCACCACCGCCGCCAGTTCCAGGTGCTCGTCAATCCGCAGCCGCACCTCGACGTCGATCGGCCCTGCGCGCAAGCTGCTCACGCTGCCGACAAACTGGTTGCGCGCGCTGGAGCGCACGGCCATGCGCCGCAGCAGGCGCTGCAAGGACTGGACGTCGCCCCCCGGTTCGGAGGCGAAGGTCTGCGCCAGGCGGTCGAGCGCGGTCTGGTGTTCGGCTTCCATCGCGCGGTACAGCGCGACCACACGTCGACCGTGGTCGGTGAGGAGCGTGCCGCCACCTGCGCGTCCACCGGTGCTGCGCTCGACCAGTGGCCTGTCGGCCAGGTTGTTCATCGCATCGACCGCATCCCAGGCGGCCTTGTACGACAGCGGCACGTGCTTGGCGGCCTGCGAGATCGAGCCGTGCTGCTCGATGGCTTCGAGCAGCCGCACCCGCTTGTCACCGAGATAGGCGCCCAGGTCGGTGCTGACTTCGAGGTGACCGGTCAGGCGAGATGCGGCGTGGCGAGGTTTCACGGCAGGGTGGTGAGGATCAGAAGCAAAGCGTCATATTCTCAACGATATAACGCGGTCTTCTAAATTCCAGCTGCCACCGTGGTCTGTGGCCCGCGAAGCCGGCAGGGCAGTTTCGGCAGCGGTGTTTCAGTCGCCCTGGGTGGGCGGGTGAAGCGACAACCTGCCCAGCAGTTTGGCCACCTGCAACTCGGCCGACACCGCGCTGTCTAGCGAGGAGCGTGACAGCCCGGACACCTCGTAATGCATGTTCTCGTACAGCTCGGCGGTGGAGGGGTAGGTGTTCAGCACGGCCGTCAGCGCGGCATCGGGCAGGCTGGCGGACAAGGCCTTTTTCAGCCGTGACACCACGATCTGGTACTGCGCTGCATCGATAGCGTCGCCGCTGCGGTCGATGCGCTCCAGCAGGTGCGCGAGTGCCAAAGCGGTGTTGACAGAACTGCGAGGTGTTTGGACCTGGGGTGCGGACATGCTGGACTCCCTTGGCGTCAATGTCGTTCGGATGTCACTCACATGCGGACAGGCGACGGAAAGTCAAGCGGCCAGGGTGGCGATCGATCGGCGTGGCCCGCCGATAGAATCACGTCGCCCTGGCGCCAGGTGACTCAGGCGGCGGCTTGCGGCGCCGGGCGGCTCGCCTGCGTCGTGTCGCTGCCCGCCGGGGTGCGCTGCTTGGCCTGCTGTTTCAAGGCCTTCGCCCGTTTTTGCTTTTGTCTGCGGATACCGCGGTCTTTGTCAGCGCTCATGTCGATCTCGTGTGGGTTGTTGAAAAAAGGGAACACGGGGGCGCGCCAGAAATCAGGCGGCGACCTCGTGCCATCATTTGAGCATGTTCCAGTCCATCAAAGATTTTTTCGATGCGGTGCTGTCGCCATCGGCGACCGACGATCCCGATGCCGCTGAGCATGCGTTGCGACTCGCTACAGCGGTGATGCTGGTCGAGGTGATGCGCGCCGACGCCAGTTTCGAGGCCAGCGAGCGCGCGGCGGTGTTGGCGGCCTTGCGCGAGCGCTTCGCCCTGTCGGAAGATGAGGCGTCCCGTCTGGCCGAGCTGGCAGTGGTCACTGCTCGCGACGCCACCGATCTGTTCGCGTTCACCTCCCGCATCAACGAGCATTTCGACATGCCGCAGAAGCTGCGCATGGTCGAGCACCTGTGGCGCGTGGCCTATGCCGACGGCCACCTCAGTGACCACGAGCGCCATGTGCTGTGGCGCATCGCCGATCTGCTGCATGTGCCTCAGGGCGCTTATGTCAATGCGCGGCTGCGGGTGCAGGACGAAATCAAGGCGGTGTCGGGCGCCGGAACGTGATCTGTTGCGGCTGAAACGTTTTCAGCCTCATTTCCCCTGCTCGTGCCCAGCCTGTACACAGGGTTGTCCACAGCGGCATGGCGTTCGGACTCTTATGATCTTCAGATGTCGGCATTGATCTCCTCCCCCCCGTTTCCCACCGCACCGCCCCGCGCCGACGACGAGGTCGCGCGGCTGCGGATTCCACCCCATTCGATCGAGGCCGAACAGAGCGTGCTGGGCGGCCTGCTGCTCGACAACACCGCCTGGGACCGTGCCGGTGATTTGCTGACCGACAGCGACTTCTACCGCTACGAACATCGCGCGATCTACGCCGCCATCGGTGCGATGGTCAACGCCAGCAAGCCGGCTGATGTGATCACGGTGTTCGAGCAGCTGCGAAGCCTGGGCAAGGCCGAGGAATGCGGCGGGCTGGTCTACCTGAACGCGCTGGCGCAGAGCGTGCCGAGCGCGGCCAACCTGCGTCGCTATGCCGAGATCGTCCGTGAGCGCGCGGTGCTGCGCAAGCTGGTGTCGGCCAGCGACGAGATCGCCACCAGCGCGTTCAATCCGCAGGGCAGGGCGGTGTCGGAAATCCTCGACGAGGCCGAGGCGAAGATCTTCCGGATCGGCGAGGAAGGCTCGCGCTCGCGCCAGGGTTTCCAGTCCATGGATACGCTGGTCGTCCAGCTGCTGGACCGTGTGACCGAATTGCACGAGAACGGCGCCGAAGAGGTGACCGGTGTGCGCACCGGCTACTTCGACCTGGATCGCATGACGGCTGGTTTCCAGCCGGGCGATCTGATCGTGCTGGCCGCGCGGCCCTCGATGGGCAAGACCGCGCTGGCGCTGAACATCGCCGAGCATGTGGCGGTGCAGGAAGGCCTGCCGGTGGTCATCTTCTCGATGGAAATGGGCGCCTCCCAGCTGGCCTTGCGCCTCGTTGGTTCATTGGGTCGCATCGACCAGCAGCACCTGCGCACCGGCGCGCTGAAGGACGATGAATGGGGCCGCCTGACCGAGGCGATCGAAAAGCTCGGCACCGTCAGCATGTACATCGACGAGAGCCCGGCGCTGACGCCGAGCGAGCTGCGTGCGCGGGCGCGGCGCCAGGCCCGGCAGTGCGGCAAGCTCGGGCTGATCGTCGTCGACTACCTGCAGCTGATGAGCGGCAGCGGCGGCAGCAATGAAGAGAACCGCG
>JANXTP010000222.1 GCA_025352345.1 Burkholderiales bacterium
CACCGCGTAACCGCTGGCGACCAGCGAGGCAAAGGCGAGGTGTTCGCCCATGCCCCAGTCGACATTCATCTCGCCGCGACCCATGGCAGCACGGTCGGCCAGCACCTTCTCGACCAGCGGGTGCACCTTGAAGTTCTTCGGCAGCGCGGTGATGCGTTCGGCCAGTCGCTTGATCTCGGCCAGCGGCAGCGCGGTGTCTGCCGCATCGGTCCACTTCTTGCCGAGGAACGGCGCCCAGTCCACCGCGAACTTGCTCTTGTAATTGGTCAGCACCGGGCTGTGCGCATGCTTGCCTTCGTCCATCGCGGCACGGAAGGCCTTGGCGATCACATCCGGGCCCGCGGGCGTCAGCACGCCCTGAGCGACCAGCTTGTCGGCGTACATCTTGCGCGTGCCGGGATGCTGCGCGATCTTTTTGTACATCAGCGGCTGCGTCAACGCCGGCGTGTCCTGTTCGTTGTGGCCGAGCTTGCGGAAGCAGACGATGTCCACGACCACGTCCTTGCTGAACTCCTGGCGATAGTCGAGTGCCATCTGCGTGGCGAGCACCACCGCCTCGGGGTCGTCGCCGTTGACGTGCAGCACGGGTGCCTCGACCATCTTGACCACGTCGGTGCAGTACAGCGTCGAGCGCGTGTCGCGCGGATCGCTGGTGGTGAAGCCGATCTGGTTGTTGATGACCAGGTGCACCGTGCCGCCGGTGAAATAGCCACGCGTCTGTGCGAGCGCCAGCGTCTCCATCACGACACCCTGCCCGGCGAAGGCCGCGTCGCCGTGCACGATGATCGGCAGCACCGAGCTGCCCTTCGCGTCACCGCGGCGGTCCAGGCGGGCCTTGACCGAGCCCTCAACCACCGGGTTGACGATCTCCAGGTGCGACGGGTTGAACGCGAGGCTCAGGTGCACCGGGCCGCCGGGTGTTGTCACGTCGCTGGAGAAGCCCTGGTGGTACTTGACGTCGCCGGACGGCAGGTTTTCGGGCGCGGTGTGATCGAACTCGGAGAACAACTCGGCCGGTGTCTTGCCCAGCGTGTTGACCAGCACATTGAGCCGGCCGCGGTGCGCCATGCCGATGACGATCTCCTGCACGCCCTTGACGCCGCCGCGCTGCACCAGTTCGTCCATCGACGCGATGAAGCTCTCACCGCCTTCGAGCGAGAAGCGCTTCTGGCCGACGTACTTGGTGTGCAGATACCGCTCCAGGCCTTCGGCCGCGGTGAGCTGATCGAGGATGTGCTTCTTCTGGTCGGCACTGAAATGCGGCTTCGAGCGGACCGACTCCAGGCGCTCCTGCCACCAGCGCTTTTCGATCGGCTGCGTGACGTGCATGTACTCGGCACCGATCGAGCCGCAGTAGGTTTCGTGCAGCGCCTGCAGGATCTGCCGCAACGTCATGTTCTCGGCGGTCGAGAAATAGGTGTTGGTGGCGCTGAACGTGATGTCCATGTCCGACTCGGTCAGGTCGTAGAAGACCGGTTCGAGTTCGGGAATCTTCGGGCGCTCCTGGCGCTTCAGCGGATCGAGGTCAGCCCAACGCGACCCGAGGAAGCGATACGCCGCGATCAGCGACTGCACATGCACCTGCTTGCGCGCAACGGCGAGGTCAGAGCTGCTGGCGCGGTTGCCGAAGGCGTTGGCCTTGGCGCGCTGTGCGAACGACTCGACCACCGGCGCGTGAGCAACGTCGCGCTCGTCAGAGCCGTCGACCGCCGGAACGTGTTGCAGCGCGTCGAAATAGGCTCGCCAGTTTTCGGCCACGGAGCCGGGGTTGTCGAGGTAGGCCTCGTACATCTCTTCGACGTAGGGCGCATTGCCTCCGAACAGATGCGAATTCGCTCTGTATTCCTGCATCATCTCGCTCACCTCATGCGCCGGTTTCCAGCGCGATAGTGGGTTTAAAAACCTTCCGCGACCCGGCTGCACCGGTGGGCGGACAAGCGACCCGACTAAGCTGCAAATCAGCGTAGGGGGACGGGAAGGACCATTCAAGTCATCGCGACGATTTTAACACCGCGACCTGAGCGGGCATGGCCTGCAATAGCGCTGTGTTCAGCTGTTTCATCGACTGTCAGCGGGCTGTCAGACGGATCAGGGCCTGCTCGTACTCGGCCACCAGACGCGCAATCAACACACGTGCCGGCACGACCTGCCGAACCGCGGCGATGCCCTGGCCGCTGCCCCAGATGTCCTTCCAGGCCTTGATGGATTCACCGCCAAAGTTCATCGCGCTGGCATTGCTGGTGGGCAATGCCTCGGGGTCGAGTCCGGCGTTGCGGATCGAGCCCTTCAGGTAGTTGCCGTGCACGCCGGTGAACAGGTTGCTGTAGACGATGTCATCGCTGGAACTCGCGACGATCATCTGCTTGTAGGCCTCGGATGCCCTTGCTTCATCGGTCGCGATGAAGGCCGATCCGATGTAAGCGAAGTCGGCGCCCATCGCCTGTGCCGCCAGCACCGCACCACCGGTCGCGATGGCGCCGCTGAGCGCCACCGGTCCGTCGAACCATTCGCGAATTTCGGCGATCAGCGCGAACGGGCTTTTCACGCCGGCATGGCCACCCGCACCGGCCGCCACGGCAATCAGGCCATCGGCACCCTTTTCGATCGCCTTGCGGGCAAAGCCGTTGTTGATGACATCGTGCAGCACCACGCCGCCATAGCTGTGCGCCGCGTCGTTGATCTCGGTGCGCGCGCCGAGCGAGGTGATGACGATCGGCACCTTGTGCTTCACGCACATCGCCATGTCGTGGTCGAGGCGGTCGTTGCTCTTGTGAACGATCTGGTTGATCGCGAACGGTGCAGCCGGTTGCTGCGGGTTCGTCGCGTCGTGCGCAGCCAGCGTTTCAGTGATCTCGGCCAGCCAGTCGTCGAGCTGCGACGCCGGGCGGGCGTTCAATGCGGGCATCGAACCGACAACACCAGCCTTGCACTGCGCGATCACCAGAACCGGCGTGCTGATGATGAACAGCGGCGCACCGATGATCGGCAGCGGCAGGTCTTTCAGAACCGCGGAGAACGCAGAACGCTGTGCGCTCAAAACGAGTCGACCGCCATCGCAACCACGCTGTCGGCACCGCCGACGATGGCGTCGCGCAGGCCGGGCAGCGCGCTCAGAATGTGCTCGGCATAGAAGCGGGCGGTCGCGACCTTGGCGCGCAGAAAGACAGCGTCGCCCTGCCCTGTTGCGGACTCATCGGCGAGCTGCTCTTCGGCCACAACCAACGCACGCGCCAGTTGCCAGCCGGCCAGCAGCTGCCCGGCGAGCATCAGATAAGGCACGGAACCAGCATAAACCGTCGTCGGCTGCGTTCGGGTATGGGCGACCACGAAATCAACCACGTCGATGAAGGCCTTGCGGGACACCTGCAGCCATCGATGCATGGCCTTGGCGGCGGTGCTGCTGCTGGCGGCCAGAGCCGCTTCGGTCAACTCGATCTGCCCCGCAATCGACCGCGCCAGCGCGCCGCCGTCGCGCAAGGTCTTGCGTCCGACCAGGTCATTCGCCTGGATCGCGGTCGTGCCTTCGTAGATGGTCAGGATGCGGGCATCGCGCAAATGCTGCGCGGCACCGGTCTCCTCGATGTAGCCCATGCCGCCATGCACCTGCACTCCGAGGCTGGTGACCTCGACGCTCATCTCGGTGCTGTAGCCCTTGACCAGCGGCACGGTGAATTCATGGAAGGCCTGGCTGGCCTGGCGCACTGCGGCATCGGGATGGTGATGCGCCATGTCGAACGACGCAGCCGACACGCAGGCCAGCGCGCGGCAGCCTTCGGTGTGTGCACGCATCGTCATCAACATGCGCTTCACGTCGGGGTGGTGAATGATGGCCGCACCCGCGGGCAGCGACGCATCGACCGGCCGACTCTGCACGCGATCACGGGCATAGGCCACCGCACGCTGGTACGCCCGTTCGGCGACACCGGTGCCTTGGACCCCGACCGAAAAGCGCGCCGCGTTCATCATCACGAACATGTACTCGAGGCCGCGGTTCTCCTCGCCGATCAGTTGGGCGATGGCGCCGGCGCCGACGGCGCCTTTGTCGTCACCGAACACCAGCACCGCCGTCGGGCTGGCTTTGATCCCGAGCTTGTGCTCGATCGAGGCGCAGTACACGTCGTTGCGCGCGCCCAGCGAACCATCGGCGTTGACGAGGAACTTCGGGCACAGGAACAGGCTGATGCCCTTGACGCCCGGCGGTGCATCGGGCGTGCGGGCCAGCACGAGGTGCATGATGTTCTCGGCCATGTCGTGCTCGCCGTAGGTGATGTAGATCTTCTGACCGCTGAGGCGGTAAGTCCCATCCCCCTGCGGCACCGCGCGCGTGCGCACCATGGCCAGATCGGAGCCGGCCTGCGGCTCGGTCAGGTTCATCGTGCCGGTCCAGGTGCCGTCGATCATCTTCGGCAGGAAGAAGCGGCGTTGTTCGGCGCTGCCCGCTGTCAGCAGCGCCTCGATCGCGCCATCGGTCAGTAGTGGACACAGCGCGAAGCTGACGCTGGCGCTGTTGAGCATCTCGGCGCACGCCGCGCCGATGGTCTTGGGCAGCCCTTGCCCACCGAATTCGATCGGGTGCTGCAACCCTTGCCAGCCGCCCTCGGCGAACTGGCGGAACGCCTGCTTGAAACCAGCCGAGGTGCTGACCGCGCCGTCGCGCCACACGGGCGGGTGCCGATCGCTCTCAGCGTTCAGCGGCTCGACCACTTCGGAACAGTAGCGGCCGGCTTCGATGAGCACCGCTTCGGCAGTGTCCAGGCCCGCATCCTCGAAGCCCGGCAACTCGCTCAGCGCCTCCAGCCCGGCCAGTTCCTTCATGCAAAAGAGCATGTCCTTGACTGGCGCGATGTAGCTCATCGGCAGGCCAGACTAGAGCGCGGACACCAACTCGGGAACAGCGATGAACAGGTCGGCTTCGAGCCCGTAATCAGCGACGCTGAAGATCGGCGCCTCGCCGTCCTTGTTGATCGCGACGATGACCTTGCTGTCCTTCATGCCGGCCAGGTGCTGGATCGCACCGCTGATGCCGATCGCAACGTACAACTGGGGCGCAACAATCTTGCCGGTCTGACCCACCTGCCAGTCGTTCGGCGCGTAGCCCGCATCGACCGCCGCGCGGCTCGCGCCCAGCGCTGCGCCGAGCTTGTCGGCCAACGGCGTCAGCACCTCATTGAATTTCTCGACGCTGCCCAGCGCGCGGCCACCGCTGACGATGATCTTCGCGGCGGTCAGCTCGGGCCGGTCGTTGCGCGCGATTTCGCTGCCGAGGAAGACTGAGTTACCAGCGTCCACCGCTGGTGCGATCACCTCAATGGTCGCCGAACCACCCTCTGCTGCAACCGGGTCGAAGCCTGTCGCGCGCACCGTGATGACCTTGACGCCGTCCGTGCTCTGCACGGTGGCGATCGCGTTGCCGGCATAGATCGGCCGCTCGAAGGTGTCGCCCGCCACGACCTGCGTGATGTCGGAAATCTGCGCCACATCAAGGCAGGCCGCGACGCGTGGCGCGATGTTCTTGCCCGATGCAGTGGCCGCAAACAGCAGGTGGGTGTAGGCGCCACCGGCCGCAGCAACCACGGCCAGCACCTGGGCGGCCACGGCCTCGGCCAGACCATGCTGGAAGCTCGCGGCATCGGCGTGCAGCACCTTGCCCACACCCGCAATCGCAGCAGCCGCCTGGGCCGATGCGCCGGCGTCGAAGCCAGCAACCAGCACATGCACCTCGCCACCGATCTTCAGCGCCGCGGCGACGGTGTTCAGCGTGGCGCCCTTCAGCGACGCGTTGTCGTGCTCGGCTATCACCAAGGTCGCCATCTCAGATCACCTTCGCTTCGTTCTTCAGTTTCAACACCAGCGTGGCCACATCAGGCACCTTGATGCCGGCGCTGCGCTTCGGCGGTTCGGTGACCTTCAGCGTCTTGATGCGCGGCGTCACGTCGACACCGAGGTCGGCAGGCTTCAGCACCTCCAGCGGCTTCTTTTTCGCCTTCATGATGTTGGGCA
>JANXTP010000268.1 GCA_025352345.1 Burkholderiales bacterium
GGCGGGCCGCTGTGTTCCGTTCATGTCCTCCGGGCCGGTTCACCAGCCTTCCGCTTCGGCTCAAGTTCCGCCGGCCCTCCCCCTTTACTTCACTCCACACAGCGGCCCACCGCCGCGCTCCTGCCACCACCAGAGCGGTCGGGGTTGCCGCCTTTGCATGCGACAACGGTGCCGGCTGCCGAGGGCGTGGGGTGACCGGCGCAGCGAAGTCAAGGAGGAGGGCCGGATAGGTCTTCCGCGAAAGCGTTTGAGAGGTGATCCGGCCCGGGGGACATGAGCGGAGCCGGTCACCCCGCGCCCTCGGCAGCACCAGGAGTTCAGAACATGTAGCTGTAGCGATCAACCTCCCACTGGCTCACTGTCAGGTGGTACGCGTTCCATTCATCGGTCTTGTACTTGATGAACTCGTTGCGCAACTCGGTGCCCAGCGTCTTCTCGACCAGCGGGTCGGCCGCGAAGGCATCGATGGCTTCGTGCAGCGTCTGCGGCAGGAACGCGATGCCACGCTCGCGCCGCTCGGCCTCCGACATCGCATACAGGTTGTCCTCGTTCGGCGTGCCCGGGTCGAGGTTCTCGCGGATGCCTTCAAGACCGGCGGCCAGCGCCAGCGTCGCGGCCAGGTACGGGTTGACTGCGCCGTCGGCATTGCGTGACTCGCAGCGGCCGCCACCAGCGGGCACGCGCACCGAGTTGGTCCGGTTGTTCGAGCCGAAGGAGTTGAACACCGGCGCCCAGGTGAAGTAGCTCATCGCGCCCTGGCGCACCAGCCGCTTGTAGCTGTTGACCGTCGGCGCGAAGGCCGCGCACAGGGCCGGGCCGTGCTTCAGGATGCCGGCGATGAACTGGTAGCCCATCGTGGTGAGGCCCAGCCCGCGGGGGTCGTCCTTCGGGGCACAGGCGAAGCGGTTGGCACCGGTCTTCAGGTCGTACAGCGACATGTTGAAGTGCGCGCCGGTGCCGGTGCGGTTGCCGAAGGGCTTGGGCATCATCGTCGCCAGCAGGCCTTCTTCCTTGGCGTAGTGCTTGGCCATGAAGCGGAAGAAGGTCAGCCTGTCGCACATCCGCAGCGCGTCGCTGTAGGCAAAGTCGAACTCGAACTGGCCGTTGCCATCCTCATGGTCGAACGAGTACAGGTCCCAGCCCAGGCCATCGATCGCAGTGGCCATCTTGTCGAGCCAGCTGAACTGGTCGACGAAGCCGCGCACGTCATAGCAGGGCTTGACCAGCTTGTCGTCCGGGTTCGGCACCTGCAGCGTGCCATCGGCCGCCTGCTTCAGCAGGTAGATCTCGCACTCGATGCCCAGGTTCATGCCCAGGCCCATCTCGGCCGCCTGCGCCAGCACGTTCTTCAACGCGACGCGGGTGTTCAGCGCATAGGGCTTGCCCTGGAAGGTGTTGTCGGCCGGCATCCAGGCGATCTTGGGCTCCCACGGCAATTGGATGATGTGGCCGAGGTCGGGCACCGAGGCCAGCTCGTCGTCGCTGGGCGCCTGGCCCAGGCCGTCGAGCGCATAGCCGGTGTAGCGCTCGGAACCGGCGGCCATCTGCGGCAGGTGATCGATCGGCACCACCTTGGCGTTGGGGATGCCGTGGATGTCGACATAGGCGCCGATGCAGTACTTGACGCCTTGCGCCTTCAACCGGTCGCGAACGGCCAGGACTTCTTCAGATGCGTGCATGGGGTTCAACCTTCGTGGTGGTGTGGGGAGAAATAGGAATGCGCCAGCGGTGGTTCTTCGCGCAGGCCGCGGGTGATCAGCTCGCTCAGGTCCTCGACCATCCAGGAGAACCATTCACGGCCCTTGTCGGCGCCCGCGAGGCTGGGCGAACCGGTCACGCCGTTCAGGCTGGTGCGGTTGACCGGGTGCGAGAACACCAGGCTGCCGGTGCGGTCGATGTCGTCGGCGTCATTCAGGCGCTCGGGCCGCACCATGGTCGGTGCCACCGCCAGCATCAGCGAGGTCTCGGCATCGTTGGCATGCCAGTCGTCGCCGTCGGCGAAGTGGAACTGGCGCACCCGCGGGCTGATCGTGGCCGAGTTGATGACCGACACCATCATCTCGTCGTGCTCGGCGCGCAGCATTTCCAGCGCACAGCGCAGCGGCGCGGCATTGGTGACGTGGGTGTTGACGATGAACAGCCTGCGCACACCGCTGTGGTGGGCCCAGTCGCCGATCTGCTTGACCAGCTCGATCAGCGTGATCGGCTGCACCGCCAGCGTGCCGGGCCAGCGCTGGCTGTGGCCGATCGAGCAGCCGTAAGGCAGCGTGGGCAGCATCGGCACACCAGTGTGCCGCGCGACCTCGCGACAAAGCTTGTCGGCAAGCACAAAGTCCATCCCGCAGCCCATGTGCGGACCGTGCTGCTCGGTGGCGCCGACCGGCAGGATGGCGGCACTCATCGCCGATTCGAGCGCGTCCGGAACTTCCGACCAGGTCAGTTCAGACCATTGCATGGCGGTTCTTCTCCATCGTCATTCCACGTTGTCGCTGACGTCGGTCAGGCGGGTGATGGGCGGCAGCACGATGTCTTCATCGGTGGCCTCGCTGGGGGTGTGGATCAGCGCTTCGAGCCGCGCCTTCGTGGCGCGGAACTCGGCCGACGTGACCTGCGCCGGGCTGCGCGGGCGCGGCACAGGCACCTCGATCAGTTCCTGCACCTCGCCCGGGTGGGCTTTCAGCACCAGGATGCGGTCAGCGAGGAAGATCGCTTCGTCGAGATCGTGGGTGATGAACACGATGGTGATATCGATGTTCTTCCAGATCTCGAGCAGGTAGGACTGCATCTTGGCGCGTGTCTGCGCGTCGAGCGCGCCGAACGGCTCGTCCATCAGCAGGATGCGCGGCTGGTTGGCCAGGGCCCGCGCGATGGCCACCCGCTGCTTCATGCCGCCGGAGAGTTGATGCGGGTAGGCGTCGGCGAACTTCGACAGGCCGACCAGGTCCAGCCACTGCAAGGCGCTTTGCTCGGCCTGGCCGTAACTCGCGCCGTTCATCCGCAGGCCAAACATCACATTGCGCTTGACGTTCAACCACGGGAACAGTGTGTAGCCCTGGAACACCATGCCGCGGTCGCGGCACGGGCCCGACACCGCCTCGCCGTCGAGCAGCACCTGGCCTTCGGACTGCGTCTCCAGCCCGGCCAGGATGCGAATCAACGTCGACTTGCCGCAGCCCGACGGGCCGATGATGCAGACGAACTCGCGCCGGTAGGTCTTGAAGTCGATGCCCTTCAGCGCCACGACCTCGCCCTGCGCCGTGGCGAAGCGCTTGCCGAGCTGCTGCACGTCGAGGATGACCTTGCGCTGCTTCAGGCGCTCGAAGCGCTCGCGCACCGGATCGGATTGCGTCAGGTACGACGGGATGTCGGTGGGGTTCTGCATAGCGTGTCGGTGGGGTCGCGGCTCAGTCGTTGAGCGCGCCGCGGTCCCACGGGAACAGCACCCGCTCCAGCCGCGCCAGCAGCAGGTCGGAGCCGAAGCCGATCACGCCGATCATCAGGATCGCGGCGTAGACATCGTCGAAATTCTGGAAGCGCGCCTGCTGCGTGATGAACAGCGTGATGCCCGAGCTGGTGCCGATCAGCTCGGCCACGACCAGATAGGTCCAGGCCCAGCCGAGCAGGATGCGCTGGTCGCGGTACAGGTTCGGCAGGATGCCGGGCACCACCACATGCGTCAGCAGCTTCAGGGGTTTGGTACCGAGCGTCAGTGCCGCTTCGAGCAGCGCATAGTCGAGCTTGCGCGCGGTGTTGGCGACCACCAGCACCTGCTGGAAGAAGGTGCCGATGAAGATGATCGCCACCTTCGGGCCCTCATAGATGCCGAG
>JANXTP010000275.1 GCA_025352345.1 Burkholderiales bacterium
TGCGGTGTAGGTGCCGCAGGTCGCCGTGTTGCTCAGGCCCTCTACCCGCACGCTCTCCAAGTTGCGGGCGAGATCACTGACATAACAAACTCGGTTGCCGTTGAAGTCGTCCCGGCTCGACACGTTGCCGTTCGCGTCGTAGGTCTGCGCGCTCGTGCTGGCGGCGCAGCCAGAGCCCGCAGGCTGGCTGCGCGTGGACACCATTGGATTGTCGGCGACGTCGCTGACACCAAGGGAAACCGAGCCTCCCAGCGGGGTCGTGACCGTGGGGGCGATGGGCGACCGCCAGCTGCGTACGCGGCGAACGACGTTGTTTGTCGTATCGATCGTGTCGGCGACGACAATGCGCGGCGGTGAACTGAACGTAACGCTGAACCGATTGGTGGCACCCGCACGCTCGGTACTGATGGCGCGGCCAGCCGAGTCGTAACCGAAGGTGCTTTGGCGCAGGTTATCTTCTGCCACCACCCCGGTCAGAGCCCATGGCACAGGCTGAGCTTCGTACAGGAACCGCCGAACCTGCTGGTCGGGCCAGGTCAGCGCGGACAAATAGCCTCCATACTGAATCGAAATCTGCCGCCCCGCAGGATCTACGATCGCATACGCTCGGCTCAGATCATCGTTCAGGTAACTAAAGTGGGTGACTCGTCCGAAAGAATCCGCGATGTCTATCAGATACCCAGGTCTTGGGGCGCGGAGTTGGTCTGTTGTACCCGTGCTGTATGTGAAAACAAGACTTTGCCCCCCTGCGCGATCTATTCGTGACAGTTGTCCGGCTGAGTCATAGGTCTCGATGGCCAAACCCTGCGCATCGATGTACCGATACCCGCCACTTACGACCATCAAACGATCGTTGATGCGAGAGCTGGCGACGTAGCCAGTCTGACCGCTTGTAAAGCTGACAGCTTGACCGCCACCGCGGCCTACCCTAACCACGGTACCGCCCTGCTCAATTCGCAGTTTGCGGTGCAGACTGCCGAACCACACGGTGCCGAAACCAGTGGGCGTAGCAGCGGCCTCAATGCCGTTTACAGCAGTGGTCGTCGGGAGGTTGGGTTCGCTGTTGTAAATCAGACTGAGTCGATGCCACCCGACGTTGATACCCAGGTCAATTTTTTCCTCCTTGCTGCCCCGCAGAACGTCGATTGGGTTACCGAACTTACTGCAGCTCGGGGGGACGGGACTGGTGAGGTCCTGTGAAATGATCGGTATGCAGGCATTGGTTGTGGTCGATTGCTGAGTACCGTCTGGGCATCCCACGCTCCACGCACGACATCGGGGGTGGGTGCTACCGTCGTCATTGAGGAGAACAAAATCAAAGACCCACAGCTGGTCACCGCGATAGCGAGACGGACACTCCGTGCCCGCGCCGATGTATCCAAGGGGTTCTATGTCCGAGTAGTTGTCGACATAGCACGCCCACCGAACAGGCGACGTCTGCACGAGCCTTAACACACTCCCTTGACTAGCGTCGGCAATTGCTTGGCAGCCAACCTGAGGAGAAGGCGTTCTAGAACCGTAAACGCTTGGTGTCCTAGGCGAGTCGATAAAAAAATAACCAGTGGGCTCAGAGTACACGGACGAAATACAACCGTACGGGCCGCAACCCCCCGGGGGCTCAGTCTGAGCGCTAGACAACGGCGTTATTGCGACAAGCGCTGCAGCTACGAACGTATGAATCGCAAGCGGAATTGACGCCAGCAGCCTGTATTGAATTGCGCCCGCAATTGACGCTGCCTGCAAGCAAAACATTTGTGTCGTTGCCACTAGCGTGCTCCCATGAAAACCTTCGATGAAAACTGCTTTGGACTTTCCCATGAAATGTGACGACTGGACCCACTCTTTGGAGGGGAATCAGTTGCAATGACTGCATTGGCCTCACCAGATCTGATCTCGAAGACCGCCCTCATCACCCTGCTCTGCCTACCCGCAAATATCCGTGCGGAGCATTTGAACTTCGGCCTTGTCGCACGCGCAAGGTGGCTGAACCGCCCCGGCAATCGCGAAGGCCCGTCGGGTTAAGTTATGCCTCCACCGCGGTGGCTTGACTAGCGGCCACGCGCCCGTCGAGGCTAAAGCTTGATCGACTCCGGCCACAGAAAATACGGCCCGTATCGACTCTTCCCAATGCGCACCGCGCCGCTGGCCATCGCGAGATCGGTCAGCACGTGCTGGTCGCCTTGCCGAACGAGATAGCCGGCTGAGGTGAGTCGATCCAGCATCGCTGCATTGCCTTTGATGCCGAGCTTCGCGGCCAGCTTGGACGTTGAGAGACGCCCGCGATGGAGATCGCCTTCTGGCGTCGGCGCAGTGTCTGGAAGCGGCGGCTTCAGATCTGCAGCGGGCTTGGACGCCCGTTCGACCGGCCTCTGGGCTGCAGCATTCACCGAGGGTTCGGCGGCTTCGGCTTGGGAAGTGCCCTCCCCTTCGATCCCGAGCTTCGCTGCCCAGTCGAACGTGATCGGCCGATGCAGTCGTGCGATCTGTCTGGCAAGGTCTTCCAGTGTTTCCGGACTGATGATCTTTCCCATCGACAGCAGCGCCGATGCAGCTGACTCCTCGCCGATCCTGCGCTCGATCAGGTCACGCAACTGGTCGGCCTTGATCACCTGATCGATGCCGTCGATCTTGGTCTTGGGCCGGGTGGTTCGAGCACCTTTGCTGACGAGCACAACGCTTTGGATGGAAGGTCTGATCGTCAGCCCAAGCCGTGTGGGCAGCTGAACGATGCTGCTGCTCTGGACAGCATGCAGTACGGCCACATGCTTGCGGTTTTGCTCCAGCGGTGAGGGCACGCCGTAAGGGCGACCCGCATAGAACCCGGTGAACTAGCCTTGCTCGTTGATGGCAACGCCTTCGCTGAAGTGCTTGGATTCACACACCCAGAACTCCAGCCAGCGGTTGATCAGAAGGTGGTCAATCTGAGCCACCCTGCCCCGGTACTCAAGGCGCAGGTCATGGATGACCGCCCAGTTGCGCGAGGCCTTGTGATGGAAATCGATTTCGTAGGCGGCTTTGATGAGCATTGGTTCTCCACGATGTCGCCGAATTGACCCAGAGGCGATTGCGCTTACTGCGAACCGGAACCTCTCTGAGGCACCGGTCATGAATCCCGCACGGCAACAAAGGTGCCCCACGAGATGTGAGCCCCCTGACAAGCGGAACCTCTTTGGGGTATCGGGCGACGCCCCGATCGGATGCGAGCAGCCACGCAGCGGTTTGCCGAGCGCTGACTCAAACACGCTGACAAATGACTTGATATGTTCTGCCGTCAGAGCGTTACTGGTGGCCTGCCGCGAAGGATGCGGGGTCACTGAAGGAGCGACTCAATGATGGCAAATGCACAAGTCTGGGGGAGCGTGTACCAGTGGGTCACCTTCAAGTTTGGGGCGCTGAGCTGATGCGCCCACCACTGACCGCGATCCCTGTTTTCTTCCTCCCCGAGATGGTGGCCCTTGATGCGTCCACGTCTTCGCCGAGCGCAGCCAAACCCGCCCAGGTGGTCTTGGACTGGCAAGCGCAGAGGCTGCCGATCCAGCTGTTCGATTTCGAACCGGTTGATGCCGACACCGTGGCCTTGGCGCATGACCGTGTGTATGTGCGTGAGGTTCTGGCGGGCAAAACAGCGAATGGCTTTGGGAATCGCAAGCCGCAGGTCACCGCCTCCCTGCCCTTCACGACCGGCTCGATGCTGGCGGCGGCGAGTGCCGCCCTGGACAACGGGCTGGTGGCTTGTGCGCCCGTTTCGGGGTTCCACCATGCCGGGTACAGCAGCGGAGGTGGCTTCTGCACCTTCAACGGCCTGGTCGTCGCAGCGATGGCACTCAAGCAGGAGGGCCGTGTGTCGCGGGTCGGCATACTCGACCTGGACCAGCACTGGGGCGACGGCACGCACGACATCATCCGGCGCCTGGACTTGTGTTGGATCTTGCACCACAGCGCTGGCCGGGAGGCGCCGGACGCATCGCAGTCGCAGCGCTATTTGCGCGAGCTGCCTGACCTCGTGAGCAGCTTCCGCGCCTGCGACCTGCTCCTTTACCAGGCTGGCGCGGATGCACATGTGAACGATCCCCTCGGTGGCTGGATGACGAGCGAGCAGCTCGCCGAACGGGACCGCATCGTCTTCACCGTGGCAAAGGAGATCGGCGTGCCAGTGTCCTGGAACCTGGCCGGGGGCTACCAACGCGATGCGCAAGGTGGCATCGAGCCCGTGCTGGCCATACACCGCAGAACGATGCTTGCCTGTGCCGATGTCTTTGTGGGATGCCGGTCGTCTCAGGCTGAATCCAGCCGAGCAGCCCTGATAGCAGCAGCTTCCTCCTTGCGCTCGGAACGACCGAGCAGCTGACCTTTCGGTTTGCGTCGGAAGCCGATCGTTGAAGACGATGGCTTCAATCGGATCGTTTCCGTCCAGTTGAAAAAAACTTGACCGTGCGGGTCGCTTCGACGCACACGTCAGCGAGCCAACACGTCGCCCGCGCGCACCGCCAAAAAGCAGGGAATTTCTGACTGGATCAGGGACTTTTGGGGCATCGATTTGCCCCACTCCAATGAGTTTGTCACGCCCCGGAGAACCGCAGCCCGCCTTCGTCTACGCAATAAAGTTTGAAGAAGTGAGCTAGGTGGATTTTGAATCGGTAAGTTAGCGGGGTGTGCAGGGATTGATGTTCGTTTTCAGGTGAAGGTTGCGGCTTTCGGCGCCTTCTTTTTTCTGAGCGACTTGCATCCCTGCTGCCCATTAATCGCGACTGATCCGAAGGAAATCCGATGAAAGTGCCAAGCTCTAAAAAGTCTCAGCCCACCACGAAGCCCACGCTCAGCGGCATTGTCGAGCGCTCACCCGCCGAGCTCAAACCGTGGCCCAACAACCCACGCACCCATTCCGACAAGCAATTGGTCAAGTTGCAGTCGAGTATTCGGGCGTTTGGGTTCACCAACCCGGTGCTTGTCGATGAGGCAGGCGTCATCCTCAGTGGCCACGGCCGTGTGCAGGCGGCCATGGCGATGGGTCTGGCCTCCATCCCGACGCGGGTGATCTCAGGGTTGAGCGCAGCAGGCAAGCGCGCCTATGTGCTGGCCGACAACAAGATCGCCCTGCTCTCAAGCTGGGACCATGATCTGCTGCGCGATGAGATCAAGTTGTTGATCGACGACGAGTACGAGATCGAGATGACAGGCTTCGACACCGTCGAGATTGACCTGTTGATTGAGCTGCCCCTTGCGGATGCTGAACTGCAGCCGCAGGACGTTCAGGAGCAGGTGGTCAGTCGCCTGGGAGACCTGTGGGCACTCGGTGACCACCGGCTGCTGTGCGGAGATGCTCTGGCGGAAGCTTCTTATCTGACCTTGCTCGGCTCTGACAAGGCTCAGATGGGCATCACAGACCCGCCGTACAACGTCAGGATCGACGGCCACGCGGGCGGCTTGGGCAAGCTCAAGCACAAAGAGTTCGCCATGGCCTCGGGCGAGATGAGCCCACAGGCGTTCGAAGGGTTCCTGGGACAAGGATGCAAGCACCTGTGCTCGTTCTCGGTTCCAGGTGCCATTCACTTCGTTTTCATGGACTGGCGGCACCAGTTGGAGCTGCTTCAGGCGGCGCAGCCGGTGTTTGGCGCTCCAAAGCAGCTGTGTGTCTGGACCAAGGACCACGGGGGGATGGGTTCGTTCTATCGCAGCCAGCATGAGCTGGTGTTTGTGTTCAAGAATGGTTCCGCTGCGCACATCAACAATTTCGAGCTCGGCCAGCATGGTCGGTACCGGACCAATGTGTGGGAGTACCCGAGCATCAACTCGGGTCGTGGGCGCGCGCTGCTGGCGCTTCACCCCACGGTCAAGCCGGTGGCAATGATCGCCGACGCCATTCGGGACTGCAGCCACCGAGACGGGCTGATCCTGGACCCGTTTGCCGGCAGCGGTACGGTGCTGGTGGCCGCTGAACGGACGGGCCGTCGGGCACGGGCGATGGAGCTGGACCCGCAGTACGTGGATGTCGGCATCAGGCGCTGGCAGCGGGGGTCCGGCAAGCAGGCCGTGCTGCTTGCGACCGGGCAGACCTGGGAGCAGGTTCGAGCCGAGCGGTTGGCGGGTGGTGATTTGCAATCAATTGCAGAGGTGACCCATGCCTTATGAAATCGGTTACCGACGCCCTCCTCCCGCCGGTCAGTTCAAGAAGGGTGCTTCTGGCAACCCTAAAGGGCGACCGAAGGGTTCCAAGAACTTCTTCACGCTGCTGGAGCAGGAGCTCAACCAAAAGGTCATGATCAATGAAGGGGGCCGGCGCAAGTCGGTCACCCGGATGCACGCGATGGCCAAGCGGCTAGTGACTGCGGCCCTGCAGGGTGAGCCCAAGGCGGTGATGACCATCGTGGACATTTGGCGCCGCAATGGTGGCGGTGAGGAGGCTGCACCAGAGGGGCTGTTGCCAGACAACTACGAGCAAATTCTGGCCGACTACGTGGCGGCGCAGGTCCGCAAGGGGGGTGTCACATGAAGCTCAACCCAGTCAAGGAGGCGTATCTTGCCGCGGTGAGTTCGGATTTCAGGGCATTCATGAAGCACGCTTTTTCGCACCTGTATCCGAACAAGGAGCTGCAGTGGAGCTGGCACTTCGATGCTATGGCGCACGCGCTGGAGGAGAACTTCGCAGGGCGATCGACGCGAATCATCATCAACATACCGCCGCGCAGCATGAAGTCGTTCACAGTGTCAGTGGCTTTACCGGCCTTCTTGCTGGCACGAGATCCGACACTGAAGATTTTTTGTGTCAGCTACTCGGATGAGATGGCGCGAACGCTGGGGCGGGACTTCAATCGCTTGGTAGGCAGTGACTGGTACAGGAAGCTGTTTCCGCACGTGAAGCTTACCAAGATGACTGAGGACAATGTCGCCACCATCCAGGGCGGCTACCGAGCAGCTTTACCGGTCCACGGCTCGATCACGGGCCGTGGCGCTGACTTGGTGATCATCGACGATCCCATCAATGCCGAAGATGTGAAGTCGGACAAAAGGCGCGTGGCCGTCAATGAGTGGTATCAGGGCACGCTGCTAAGCCGGCTCGATGACAAGCAGCGCAGCGGACTGATCTTGGTGATGCAGCGTCTGCACGCCAATGACTTGACTGCTTTCTTGGAGGCGTCGGGAGATTTTCGCAAGCTGTCCTTCCCGGCGATAGCCGTTCGCACTGAGGAGATCGAGCTGGGTCACGGTCTCACTCATCTGCGCCAAGCCGGTGACGCACTTCAGCCTGCGTACGAGAGCTTGGAGACCTTGGAAAAGCTGCGTGCTGATATCGGGAGCTACAACTTTGCGGCGCAGTACCAGCAATCACCTAAAACGCCGGATGGGCAGATTTTTGCTCGCAAATACTTTGAGCTGATCGAGCAGCGGCCACCGCTGGAAGAAGAAGGTGAATTCTTCATCAGCATTGACAGTGCGCTTTCGACATCAAGCACGGCGGATTACACAGCGATCACGGTCGCCTGGGTCAACCAAGGACGTCTGTGGGTGGTGAAGGCCGAGCGGGGGCGCTGGGACTATGAACGCTTGAAGGCGAAGACGCTCGACTGGATCAAGAGGCTTCGTCGAGGTTTTGGGCATGTGACCGTGATCGTGGAGACCCAGGGCAGCGGGGTGTCTCTGTTTCAGTACCTGCAAAACAATCCGCATGAATCTTTTAGGCTAGAACCTTATCGGCCCAGACAAAGCAAGCTCAATCGAGCTCTGACGGTCCTTCCAAACTTTGAGGCAGGTGTTCGGATCCTCAACTTGCCAGGGAACGACGCATGGGTGGCGCCGTTCATCAATGAGTTCATGAGCTTTCCCAACGGGGCCAACGACGACCAAGTGGACAGCTTGGTGCAGCTTTTTCTTTCTAACGTCGTGCGGTGCCGATTGGAGAAGCCGAAAACGAATTTGGAGTTCGTTTGAGCTGCGGGGGGCTGGGGGCTTCTGGCTGTGTTCAGCCCGGGGCCTTTGACCGGGACTTGGCCTGCCGCAGCGCTGAAGGGCTGACGTCGACTGGCTGCTTTGCAGCGATAGTCGCTGCACCCGTCAGAGCATCTAGAGGCCGGATTGCGCTGCGGAGCCGCCGCTCGACATGTCAACACGACTGGTGACGCGTCAGCTTGAGCTGCGACCTGGAGCCGGCAACGGGTGCGCAATCACCAACGGAGCGGGGAGGCAGCTTGTGAGCCCGCGAGGACGATGCAGCCCGCATGTTGAAAATTAACAGTCCTTCTTTACACCACGTGTAAAGAAGGACTACACTACTTCATCATGGAAGTAGTGTTCGATGACCACGAATTGGACCGCCTGGAGACTGACGGCCACTTCACTGCCGGGTTCGCGCAAGAGGTCGTGCGGGCGTACCGCAAGAGGATTCAGCAGATTCGAGCGTTTCGCGACGAGCGCGACTTCATGGCACTGACGTCCTTGCACTTCGAGAAGCTCAAACGCGACCGGGAAGGGCAGCACTCAATCCGGCTCAACCTGCAATGGCGCCTGATCCTAGAAATCCGGGGCAGCCATCCGTGCAAGGTCGTCGGAATCGTCGAAATTGTTGACTATCACTAAGAGCTTGGAGAGCCCCATGAACGCACGCGCACCCGCTGAAGTATTTCCTCCCGGAGAGTTTCTCCGGGAGGAACTGGAAGCGCGCGCATGGACCCAGCAGGAACTGGCCGACATCCTGGACCGCCCGCCACGTCTCATCAGCGAGCTCATTGCTGGCAAGCGTGCCATCACGCCCGAGACTGCCAAGGGCTTGGCTGACGCGTTCGGCACGTCGCCCGACTACTGGATGAACCTGGAGAGTCAATATCAGCTCTCCAAGGTGAAACTGCCTAACGACAATGTGGCCCGCAAAGCGCGCCTGTACAGCAGATTTCCCGTGCGAGAGATGCTGCGTAGAGGCTGGGTGCGCATGAGCGAGAACGTCGAAGTTTTAGAGCGGCGCTTCTGCGAGTTCTTTGGCGTTCAGAGCTTGGATGCGACGCTGCATTTGAGCCACAACGCCAAGAAGACGCACGTCATGGCGGACACAACGCCGCTTCAGTTGGCGTGGCTCTTTCGCGTGCGGGCTATGGCGGGCCAGCAGGTCGTGTCGCCCTACTCCAAGGCAAAGTTGACGGCAGCGCTCGCGAAGCTGAAGGCACTCATCCTGTCACCGGAGGACGTGCGTCAGGTTCCTTGCATTCTTGCGGAAGCGGGAGTGCGCTTGGTCTGTGTGGAGCCTCTTACCGGCTCGAAGATGGACGGCGCTTGCTTCTGGCTCGACTCCGGAAAGCCTGTCATTGGCATGACGCTTCGATACGACCGGATCGACAACT
>JANXTP010000276.1 GCA_025352345.1 Burkholderiales bacterium
GTTTCGCGCTGCCGTCCAGAACTTCAAGGACATCGAGGTGGTCGCGATCAACGACCTGCTCGAGCCCGAGTACCTCGCCTACATGCTGCAGTACGACTCGGTGCACGGCCGCTTCGAAGGGAGCATCGCGGTCGACGGCAACACGCTGATCGTCAACGGCAAGAACATCCGCCTGACGCAGGAGCGTGATCCGGCGAACCTGAAGTGGTCGGCCGTCGGTGCCGAAATCGTCGTCGAAGCGACCGGCCTGTTCCTGACTAAGGAGACGGCCGAGAAGCACCTCGTCGCCGGTGCGAAGAAGGTCATCCTGTCGGCACCGTCGAAGGACGACACGCCGATGTTCGTCTACGGCGTGAACGACAAGACCTATGCCGGCCAGGCAATCATCTCAAACGCCTCGTGCACGACGAACTGCCTGGCGCCCGTGGCCAAGGTGCTGCATGACAAATGGGGCATCAAGCGCGGCCTGATGACAACGGTGCACGCGACGACCGCGACGCAGAAGACCGTCGATGGCCCGTCGAACAAGGACTGGCGCGGCGGTCGCGGCATTCTCGAGAACATCATCCCGTCGTCCACCGGCGCGGCCAAGGCGGTCGGTGTGGTGATTCCGGCGCTCAACAAAAAGCTCACCGGCATGTCGTTCCGCGTGCCGACCTCCGATGTGTCGGTGATCGACCTCACGGTTGAACTCGTCAAGGAAGCCAGCTACGCAGAGATTTGCGCCGAAATGAAAGCGCAATCCGAAGGCGCGATGAAAGGCGTGCTGGGCTACACCGAAGACAAGGTCGTTTCGACCGACTTCCGGGGCGAGCCGATGACTTCGGTGTTCGACGCCGATGCGGGCATTGCGCTCGACAGCACTTTCGTCAAGGTCGTCGCCTGGTACGACAACGAATGGGGCTACTCGAACAAGGTGCTGGAGATGGTGCGGGTGGTCGCGAAGTAAGACGCACCCGAGGCGCCGTGGGCGCCCCGCGCCTCGCCCTCAGCGGGCGGTGCAGGGTGTGAAGCTGCGGCCCACCACGCTGGCCGGCAGGGACTCCAGCACCGCGACCTCGTCCGGTGTGGCGTCGATCCGCAGGCGGTGCTGCGGTGCGGCCGTGGCGCTCGCTGCATCCGGCGTGATCGGCACCCACCGGCGGGCAATGCGACGGGTTTTCGCGCTGGCCGCCAGCGCGGTTTCTGCGGTCGCCAATTCGGCGCCGCTGAACGGACCGGCTTCCAGGCAGCGCGTGCCGGGAGGCGCTGGAGGCGGTGGCACCGGCACAGCAACCACTGCAACGCCGGCTGAAGCGACGGAGGCCGCCGAGGCCACGGAGGCAGCTGATGCAGCTGATGCTGCCGAAGCGCTGGCCTCGACAGCCGCTGGTGATGACGCTGCGTCCGACGCCGGCGTGCTCGGCGCACTGGCCGCGTCGGTGGCGCTGGCCGGGTTGGCCGCCGCGCTCGCTGCCGAAGCCAGTGGGGCCGGGGCCGATGCCGCGACGGGCGTTGTCAGCAGTTGCACCGCTTCGGGATGCACCTGCCGGGCCAGTCGCTCCGGTTCATGGTCGCCGCCTGCGGCGGCGCCGCTGGCAGTCCCGAACCCGCCCTGCGACCAGACGAAGAACGCCAGATTCGCCAGCAGCAGGACCAGCAGCAGGCCTCTCAACATGACGTTGGCTGGTCTTAGGCGGGGCGCAGCCTGACGCTGACCTCGCCGGACATCACCTCGCGCAGCCCGTCACCGTCTACGCGCACGCGCAGTGCGCCGTTGCTCGACACGCCTTCGGCCACGCCGTCGATGCCGCTGGCCGCACGCAGCAGCGCCTCGGATCCGCTGAGGCTCGTTGTTCCCGCATGCACGGCGCGGCCGCGCAGCACATCGCGCGCGGCGAAGCGGTCGGCAAAGGCGGCAAAGCCTTCACGTTCAAAGCGCTGCAGTGCCTCGACCAGTGGCAGCACGATGCGCGCCAGCACCTGCGGTGCGCTGGCCTCGGGATCGACCTCTTGCAGGCAGGCAAAACCGCTGGCGGCCTGCGACTGGGCCAGCGACAAGGGCAGCACATTCAGGCCGACGCCGACCACCGCCAGCCGCATCTCACCGGCCGGCACGGTCTCGATCAACAGGCCACCGAGCTTGCGGCCCTCGGCGGTGCTGCCTTCGGGCGGCATCAGCCACAGGTCGTTCGGCCACTTGATGCCGATCCAAGGGGCGGTCGTGGGTGCAGCGTTTCTGACGCTGCCGGCGTGGCCGGCCGGATCGAGCGCGTCGGCCAGCGCCACGCCGACCGCCAGCGAAAAACCGGACCAATCGACCGGTGCCAACGGCATCGCCAGCGAGAACGTCAGCGATGCCACCGCTTCGGATTGCCACACCCGGCCGTGCCGACCGCGCCCCTGCGTCTGGTGTTCGGCCACCAGCAGGCAGGGCTGGTGATCGGCAGTACGCCGCCCGAAGGCCTGGCTTTCGGTGCTGCGGCGCACCTGGGCCAGGTCGCCCTCGAACGACAACCGGCTGGCGACGCGGGCCCGTTCGAGCAGCGCCGAGTTGGTCGACGCGATCTCCGAGACCACCTCGATGCTCAGGTTCGGCAACCGCGGCGCCAGCTGGTGGTAGAGCTGCTCCACGTTCCATTGCAGCCCATGGTCGGCAGAGAGTGACAAAGATGAATTCATCGTGTTTTCGGTGCCAGCATGGTGCCGCGACAGGAGGGGCTGCCGCAACGGCAGGCGTATTGCTTCTTCAGTTTGGCGGTCTGGCGTTCGTCGAGCACCAGCCCATAGTCGTAGAACAGCTCGTCGCCCGGCTGCAGGTCGCGCAAGGCCCGGATGAACACGCGCCCGTCGGTTTCATCGGCCTGGCAGTTCGGCTCGCAGGCGTGGTTGATCCAGCGCGAGCTGTTGCCGCCGACCTTGGCATCGATCACCCGCCCGCCCTCCAGGCTGAAGTAAAAGGTATGGTTGGGATCGTCGGGATCATGCGGGTGGCGGCGCAGGGCCTCGGGCCAGCCAATCACTTCGCCGGTGTATTCGATGATCCGTTCGTCGCGGGCGATCGGTGCCATCGCGAACACGCCCTGACCATGCACGCTGCTGCGCCGTACCTGAAAGCGCCGTTTCGATGTCAGGGGGGAGGTGTTTCGCGCCGTCACTTGCGTCATCGACTTCTTTGGGTACATTGAAATTGTGGGCGCGCGCAGGCGCATGCCCGTGCGTGTGGGCGCGCGAGACGGTGAATTGTAGAGAGGCGCTCGTCGCGCATCGAGCCCGTGTCGATCCACCCCGCGATACCTTTCCAGCGTTTGACAAAAAACATGACCAAGACTTTGATCATTGCCGAGAAGCCCAGCGTCGCCCAGGACATCGTGCGCGCGCTCACCCCTGTGGCCGGCAAGTTCGACAAGCAAGCCGATCATTTCGAGAACGACCGCTATGTCGTCACCTCGGCCGTAGGCCACCTGGTGGAGATCAAGGCGCCGGAGGAATTCGACGTCAAGCGCGGCAAATGGAGCTTCAACAACCTGCCGGTGATCCCGCCGCACTTCGACCTGGCGCCGATCGACAAGGCCAAGTCGCGGCTGACGGCGGTGGTCAAGCTGGTCAAGCGCAAGGATGTGACCGCGCTGATCAACGCCTGTGACGCGGGCCGCGAAGGCGAGCTGATCTTCCGGCTGATCGTGCAGTACGCCGGCAGCGAGAAGAAGCCGATCGACAAGCCGATCCAGCGGCTGTGGCTGCAGAGCATGACGCCACAGGCGATCCGCGACGGCTTCGACAAGCTGCGCGGCGATACCGAGATGCAGGGCCTGTCCGACGCGGCGCGCAGCCGCAGCGAGGCCGACTGGCTGGTCGGCATCAACGGCACCCGCGCGATGACCGCGTTCAATTCCCGCGATGGCGGCTTCTTCCTGACCACGGTGGGCCGCGTGCAGACGCCGACGCTCAGCGTGGTGGTCGAGCGCGAGGAGAAGATCCGCAAGCACGTCTCGCGGCCCTACTGGGAAATCAAGGCGACCTTCGCGGCGGTGGCCGGCGAATACGACGGCAAGTGGTTCGACCCGAAGTGGAAGAAGAACCCCGACGATGCCGAACTGCGCAGTGACCGCGTCTGGAACGAGGCCGATGCCCAGGCCATCGCGCAGGCGGTGCGTGGCCAGCCGGCCAGCGTCACCGAAGAGGCCAAGCCCAGTACGCAGAGTGCGCCCAGCTTGTACGACTTGACCTCCCTGCAGCGTGAGGCCAACTCGCGCTTCGGCTTCAGCGCCAAGACGACGCTGTCGATCGCGCAGGCGCTGTACGAGAAACACAAGGTGCTGACCTACCCGCGGACCGACAGCAAGGCGCTGCCGGAGGACTACCTGCCGGTGGTCAAGGAGACGATGGCGATGCTGGCCGACGAAGAGCTGCCCGGCCCGCTTCGTGCCTTGTCGGGCCACGCGCGCAAGGCGCTGAACGATGGCTATGTGAAGCCGAACAAGCGCATCTTCGACAACGCCAAGGTGTCGGACCACTTCGCCATCATCCCGACGCTGCTGGCACCGAAGAGCCTGACCGAGATCGAGGCCAAGCTCTACGACATGGTCGTCAAGCGCTTCCTCGCGGTGTTCTACCCGCCGGCCGAGTTCATGGTCACCACCCGGATTTCAACGGTCAAAGCCGCCGGCAAGGACTTCACGTTCCAGACCAACGGCAAGGTGATGGTCAAGCCGGGCTGGCTGGCGGTCTACGGCCGCGAGGCGCAGGAAGACGATGCGAATCTGGTCGCGGTGGCGCCAAACGAAATCGTGCGCACCGAGAACGTCGATGTCAACGCGCTGAAGACCAAGCCGCCGGCGCGCTACACCGAAGCGACCTTGCTCAGCGCGATGGAAGGCGCCGGCAAGCTGATCGACGACGACGAGTTGCGCGAGGCGATGGCCGAGAAGGGCCTGGGCACGCCAGCGACGCGCGCGCAGACGATCGAAGGGCTGATCCTCGAGAAGTACATGGTGCGCGAAGGCCGTGAGCTGATCCCGACCGCCAAGGCTTTTCAGTTGATGACGCTGCTGCGCGGTTTGCAGGTCGAGGAGCTGACGCAGCCCGAGCTGACCGGCAACTGGGAATACCAGCTCGCGCAGATGGGGCACGGCAAGCTCAGCCGCGACGCCTTCATGGCCGAGATCGCGGTGATGACGCAGCGCATCGTCGCCAAGGCCAAGGAATACGACCGCGACACGATCCCTGGTGACTACGCGACGCTGAAGGTGCCGTGCCCGAACTGCGGCGGCGTGGTCAAGGAAAACTACCGTCGCTACACCTGCATCGGCAAGAACGGTGCGGCGCCGGTGGAAGGCGCCGAAGGCCCGGGCTGCGGTTTTTCCATCAGCAAGATCCCCGGCAGCCGCAGCTTCGAGCTGCCCGAGGTCGAGGCCTTCATCGCGAACAAGAAGATCGGCCCGCTCGAAGGCTTCCGCTCGAAGGCGGGATGGCCATTCACCGCCGAGATCAAGCTGGTGTTTGATGACGAGATCAAGAACTGGAAACTCGAATTCGACTTCGGCGACGACGCCAAGGCCGAGGCCGGCGAGCCGGTCGATTTCTCCGAACAGGAACCGCTCGGCCACTGCCCGAAGGACCAGGGCAAGGTCTACGAGCACGGCACCAGCTATGTGTGCGAGCACGCTGTCGGTGCCAACGTCACCTGTGACTTCAAGAGCGGCAAGATCATCCTGCAGCAACCGGTGCCGCGCGAGCAGATGACCCGGCTACTGCAGACCGGTAAGACCGACCTGCTGGAGAACTTCGTGTCGAACAAGACCCGGCGCAAGTTCAAGGCGCGCCTGGCTTTCGACGCGAAGGAAGGCAAGGTCAGCTTCGAGTTCGAGCCGCGGCCGGCCAAGCCGGCTGTGAAGGGCGCTGCAGCGAAGAAGGTGGCTGCGAAGAAGGCGGCCTAGCGGTGCGGCGTCGGGCCGCCGGTCACAACGGCAGCTCGGTGTAGAACTTGCCGTCGTGGAAGATCAGTGGCAGCGCGCCCTCCCGGTGGCGGCAGTGCTCGACCTCGCCGACGAAGATGATGTGGTCGCCCTCTTCGTACTGGCTGCGGTTGAAGCATTCGAACGCTGCCATCACGCCGTCGAGGATCGGCGCGCCGCTCGCACCGGTGCGCATCGCGATGCCATCGAAGCGATCGATGTCACGGCGCGAAAAGCGTTCGGCGACGTGGCGCTGGTCGGCGGCCAGGATGTTGATCGCGTAGTGCGAGCCACGGCTGAAGGCCGACATCGTCGAGGCCTGCCGCGACAGGCTCCACAGCACCAGCGGAGGCGTCAGCGACACCGAGTTGAAGGAGTTGGCAGTCACGCCGACCGGCGCGCCGCTGGCGTCGAGCGCGGTGATCACCGTCACGCCGGTGGCGAAGGTGCGCAAGGCGGCGCGGAACTCGGCGCTGGAAAAACTCGGGGGCTGAGCCTCGGGAGGTGTACTCATCGCCCGATTCTGAGCGAAGCCAGAGCCTCCCCACCGATGTGGGGATGCTCTGGCTTGCCGGTGCGCCGCGATCGCCGCGGCAGGTGGATCAGTCGACCGACAGCGATGCAGCGTGCTGCTGACGGCGTGCCATGCCACCCACGCCGATCAGGCCAAGCAGCATCAGCGCATACGTTTCAGGCTCCGGCACGGTGGCCACGACGGCGACGCCATAGGTCAACGACCCGGTGGCGAAGGGTGCGTCACCCACCTGCACGCCGGACCCGAGTACCGTCAAGGTCAACGGCGTGTTCGCTGCGATGTTTGTGTGAAACGACACCGGAGGCAGCGGCCCGTCTTCCGGGAAGAAGCTGAACGACGCGCTGCCGCTGCCCGAAGCCACATCGGCCACGAAGAACTGCACCGGGCCGCGCACCCCGACCAGCGCCATGTCGGCGCCTTGCTTCGGGTCGTTGTGCCAGAGCTCGATCGCGCCGGCGTGCTCGTCGTCGTCGCCGCAGAACATCACCAGCACCGAGGTGAGGAAGTCGCCGGCGAAGACCGGTATCGCGATGCCGCAGGTCAGCCCGTCGGCCTGAGCGGCATTCGTGCGCTGGAAATACGAGCCCTCGAACTGCTTCAGCACGATCGGCTTGCCCTGCTCCCAGGCCTGGCCCGGCAGGCCTTCGCCGCGGCCGAAGCAGCGTGAGCCGCTGGCTGCGCCGAAGCGGTTGGCGCTGCTGTACAGGCCGCCGCTGTACTCAAGGTAGCTCCGATCGTGGCTGGGCACCCAGACTTCGATAACGCGGATGAAGGTCTTCATCGAGGGCTCTACGAGAGGTGTCATTTGACCGAGCAATATGCACACCAGCACGCGTCGCGCGGGCGCTGACCGGCCCCTTCCTAGAATGCCCCATGCCCAATGCCGAACCGCGTGATGCCGCACCCTTGCCCGCCCGCACGCCGAATCGCATCGATGCGGGCATGCTGCACCGGCTGGCGGTCGTCACCGTTTTGGGCTTTGCCTCCGGGCTGCCGCTGGCGCTGACCGGCCAGGCGATGCAGGCCTGGCTCAGCCTCGAAGGGCTGGACGTGGCCACCATCGGCTTCCTCAGCCTGGTCGGCCTGCCCTACACCTTCAAGTTCCTGTGGGCGCCGCTGATGGACCGCTTCGAGCTGCCGTGGCTCGGCCGGCGTCGCGGCTGGCTGGTGCTGACGCAGTTGGCGCTGGCCGGTGCGCTGTTGTGGCTGGCCGACACCTCGCCGACCCAGGCGACCCGCAGCTTCGCGCTGCTGGCGGTGCTGGTGGCCTTCGTCGCCGCCTCGCAGGACGTGGTCATCGATGCCTACCGCACCGACCTGCTGGCCGCGCGCGAACGGGGTCTGGGCTCGTCGCTCAGCGTGCTGGGCTACCGGCTGGCGATGATCCTGTCGGGCGGCATCGCGCTGATCTGGGTTGATCCGTCGAACGCCAGCGGGCCCGGCGGATGGACCTGGCCCGAGGTCTACCGCTTCATGGCCGCGCTGATGGCCGGCGCCGCGGTGGTCTCCGCCATTGCGCTGCCGCGCGTCCAGTCGGTCGGCGACCGCTCCAGCGTGGCCCGGCAGGACCTGATGGGTTTCGCGGCGCTGCTGGCGGCGGTGGCGACAGGCTTCGTCGTCAGCGACCGCTACGGCCCCCCGATCGCCCACGCGCTGCTCGCCCCGTGGTTCGGCGGCAGCACGCTGGAGGCCGGCCTGCAGCGCAAATGGACCGACCTGCTGGCGCTGCTGCTGGGCGTGGCGTTCACGCTGCCGTTGGCAGCCTGGGCGGCGCGGGCGGCGAAGTTCCAGACACTGCTCAACGGCCTGAACAGCTACTTTTCGCAGCGGGGCGCGGCCGCCTTTCTCGCTTTCATCGTGCTCTACAAGCTGGGCGACGCCTTTGCCGGCTCGCTGATGACGCCGTTCCTGCTGAAAGCGATGCTCTTCAGCCCGGCCGAGGTCGGCGTCGTCAACAAGCTGATCGGCCTGTGGCTGACGATCGGTGGCGCGCTGGTCGGTGGCCTGCTGATGCTGAAGCTCGGGCTGTGGCGCGCGCTGTTCCTGTTCGGCATGCTGCAGATGGCCAGCAACCTCGGCTTCTGGTGGCTGGCCGTTCACGGCAAGGGCGCGATGCCCGGTTTCGTGCTGCCGCCGTTCGACTGGGGTTTCGTCAGGCTGGCGCAGGCCACCGACATCGACGGCGGCCTGCTGATGGTGATCGCCGCCGAGAACCTGTCCGGCGGCATGGGCACTGCCGCGTTCGTCGCTTTCCTGATGAGCCTGTGCAACCAGCGCTTCACCGCGACACAGTACGCTTTGCTGTCGGCGTTTGCCTCGGTCGGCCGGGTCTGGGTGGGGCCGCTGGCCGGCGTGCTGTCGGAAGCGATCGGCTGGCCGACCTTCTTCATCGTGTCCACCGTGCTGGCGCTGCCGGCGTTGGGCATGCTGTGGTGGCTGCAAGACGCGGTGCGTGAACTGGACCCAAGACGATGACCCACATGACCCCCGAATTCGATCCGCAAGCCACGTTCGAGCCCGACCCGGCAACTGCTGCGGCGCTCTGGCATCGCTATGGCTGCGCTTGCCGTCTGCACGCCCGCCGCAGCTTCGGCCACGCGCTGCTCGGTGCGGGTGCGGCCCTGGCACTGCCGGGGTGGGCGCGCGACGGTGTCGAGGTCGACAAGCAGTCGAGCCTGGCCAAGCTGGTGCCGGCCGAGCAGATTGAAAACGCGGCCGCGCAGCAGTATCAGCAGATGCTGCAACAGGCCGCGGCACAGAAGGCACTCGCGCCGCCCAACCACCCGCAGGTGATCCGACTGAACGCCATTGCCAAGCGGCTGATCCCGTTCAGCAACTCGCCCAACCTGCGCAGCACGCCGCGCGCGGCGAATTGGAAGTGGGAGGTCAACCTGATCGGCAGCAAGCAGATCAACGCCTTCTGCATGCCGGGCGGAAAGATCGCTTTTTATTACGGCATCCTCGACACGCTGCAGCTGACCGACGACGAGGTGGCGCAGGTGATGGGCCACGAAATCGCCCACGCGTTGCGCGAGCACGCCCGCGAGCGGATGGGCAAGTCAGCGGCCACACGGGGCGCGATCGAAATCGGCGCGGCGCTGCTGGGCCTGGGCGGCGGTGGGCGCTACTTGGCCGACATGGGCAGCCAGCTGCTGACGCTGAAGTTCGGCCGCGACGACGAATCCGAGGCCGACAAGATCGGGCTCGATCTGGCCGCGCGCGCCGGCTACGACCCGCAGGCCGGCGTGCACCTGTGGCAGAAGATGGCGGTCGCCAACAAGGGCGCACCGCCGCAGTGGCTGTCGACCCACCCAGCGGGTGCCACCCGCATCAAAGACCTCGAAGCCAACATCCCGGCGGTGCAGGGGCTGTATGCCCGGGCCGACAAACCGAAGCAGCGCTTTGCGCCGCCGAAACCGAGCGCCTCAGCCGTCGGTTGAACCTGTCGTGCTCAGACGGCCAGCGCCTTCAGCAGCCAGCGGTTGAGGTCGGCCACCTCCTGCGGGCACACCGAGTGCGCCATCGGGTACTCGTGCCAATCGACCACGCAGCCCAGCGCCTGTAGCGCGTCGCGTGAGGCGGCTGCGCGGGCCAGCGGCACCACGGTGTCGCCGCGCCCGTGCGCGAGGAACACCGGCAGCGCCATGCTCGCCGCGCTGCGCTCGGTGGCGGTGCTGTCGGCCAGCGGCAGGTAGCCCGACAGCCCGACCAGCCCGGCCAGCCGCTCGGTGTGGCGCAGCCCGGTCAAAAGCGTCATCGCGCAGCCTTGTGAAAAGCCGGCCAGCACGATGCGCGAGGCGGCGATGCCGCGCTCGCGTTCCGTCGCGATCAGCGCCTCGATGTCGAGCCGCGAAGCGCGCAGCCCTGCTTCGTCTTCGCGGCGCACCAGGTCGGCATGCAGCAGGTCGTACCAGGCGCGCATCGCCATGCCGCCGTTGATCGTCACCGGCCGCACCTGCGCATGCGGAAACACAAAGCGCACCGGGCCGACCGCATCGAGCCGCAGCTCTTCGGCGATCGGCACGAAGTCGTTGCCATCGGCGCCCAGGCCGTGCAGCACGATGATGCTGGCCGTTGGGTTCGGCGCGGTTTCAAATTCGAGGGTGGTGAGGGGCATGGGGTGGCGCTCCGGGTGCACGTGTGGCAAACCTGCATTCAATCATGCGCAGCACGCCATGCGCATTCCGCTCAGAGCGTGAAGTCGTAGTCGACCGTCAGCGGCGCGTGGTCTGAAAAGCGCGGTTCGAGGTGGATGTCGGCGCGGCGCGCCCGGGCGGCAATGCCCGGCGAGGCGAGGTGGTAGTCGATGCGCCAGCCGACGTTCTTGGCCCAGGCCTGGCCGCGGTTGCTCCACCAGGTGTAGCGGTCCGGGTTCGGATCCAGCGTGCGGAACACGTCGACCAGACCGGCGCCTGCCTCGGCATCGAGCAGGCTCGTCATCCAGGCGCGCTCTTCGGGCAGGAAACCGCTGTTCTTCAGGTTGCCCTTCCAGTTCTTCAGGTCGATTTCCTTGTGGGCGATGTTGATGTCGCCCAGCAGCACGAACTCGCGCTCGGCGCGCAACCGCGCCAGGTGCGGCGCGATCAGTGCGAGAAAGCGGAACTTGGCCTGTTGCCGCTCCTCGCCGCTGCTGCCGCTCGGGAAATAACAACTGATGACGCTGAAGCGGGGAAACTCTTCGCGCGCGGGGTCGTCGAAGCAGGCTTCGATCCAGCGGCCTTCGTCGTCGAATTCGGCGTTGCCGATGCCGGAGCGAATCTGGCTCGGCCGCTGCTTCGTATAGACACCGACACCCGAGTACCCCTTTTTCTGCGCGTAATGGAAATAGCCATCCAAATCAGCCACCCGATCGAAGCGCCCGACAACGGTGTCGGCCTGCGCCTTCACCTCTTGCACCCCCATACAATCGGGCGCCGTAGTCGCTACCCAGTCTTCGAAGCCCTTGCTGGCCGCAGACCGGATGCCATTCAGATTCAACGTGATCAGACGGAGCACAGGATTCCTCAGATGAGCCGAAGCGGCCTCGTTGACTCGGACGCTGACGAACTGGCGCAGGGCTTCGTCAAGTTTTCACTCGACGCGGGTGTGTTGCGGTTCGGGGAGTTCCAGACCAAGGCAGGCCGGTTGTCGCCATACTTCTTCAACGCCGGCCTGTTCGATGACGGCGCCAAGCTCGGCCGTCTCGCTCAATTCTATGCACGGCGTCTGCAGCAGGCGCAGGCCTCGGGCGCACTGCAATTCGACATGCTGTTCGGCCCCGCCTACAAGGGCATCGTGCTGGCGGCGGTGGTGGCGGTCGAACTCGCCCGCCTCGGCATCAACGTGCCGTACGCCTACAACCGCAAGGAAGCGAAGGACCATGGCGAAGGCGGCACGCTGGTTGGCGCCCCGGTGCGCGGCCGGGTGCTGATCATCGACGACGTGATCTCGGCCGGCACCTCGGTGCGCGAGTCGATATCGATTATCGAGGCCGCCGGCGGCACACCGAGCGCGGTGGTCATCGCGCTCGATCGGCAGGAAAAAGCCACCGACCAGGGGCGCGACGCGCCCTGGTCAGCGGTGCAGTTTGTGCAGCAGCAGCTGGGCCTGCCGGTCACCGCGATCGCGACGCTGGCCGATCTGCTGCAGGTGCTGCAGTCCACCGACGCACCAGCCCTGGCGGCGCATGCCGAGCGGGTTCGCAGCTACCGTGCGCGTTATGGGGTCTGAAGCATGAGTTCTGCAGGATGGCCGCGGCGCGTACGCTACCTGACCGTGCTGTTGATGTCGGCAGGCGGTGTCGGCTGCGGCGATCTATTCCTGCGTCGACGGCACCGGCAAGCGTTTGACCTCAGACCGGCCAATCCCCGAATGCAGCGCCCGCGAGCAACGGGTGATGAACGCCGATGGTTCGACTCGGCAGGTGCTGCCGCCGACGATGACCGCCGATGAGCGTACGGACTTCGAGGCGCGTGAGCGCGAGAAGGCAGCGCGCCGCGCGTCCGAGGTCGACGCGATACGCCGCGACCGCAATCTGCGCATCCGGTATCCGAACGAGGCGGCACATCAGAAGGCGCGGCTGGCCGCACTCGATGACCTGAAGCGCACGCTGCACCTGTCGCAACAGCGACTGGATGCTCTGGCCGCCGATAAGAAACCGCTGCTCGAAGAGGCCGAGTTCTACGTCGGCCGCGCGATGCCGACGCGGTTGAAGCAGCAGCTCGATGGCATCGATGCCACCGCCGAGGCGCAGCGTGCGCTGATCCAGAACCAGCAGGCCGAGACGCTGCGCATCAACGCGAGCTTCGATGCTGAACTGGCGCGGCTGCGGCAGCTCTGGGCGGGCGCCCCGCCGGGGTCTCTGAGGCCGATACCCGCAGCGCCTGCGCCAGCGCCCGTGTCGGCCGCCCCCGCGGCCCTCAGCCCAGCTTCTTCTTCAGCAGTTCGGTGACCTGGGCCGGGTTGGCTTTGCCCTTGGTCGCCTTCATGGCCTGACCGACCAGGGCGTTGAAGGCTTTCTCCTTGCCGGCACGGTATTCCTCGACCGACTTGGTATTCGCTGCCAGCAGTTCGTCGAGCAGGCGGTCGAGTTCGCCGGTGTCGCTGAGCTGCTTCAGACCCAAGCGTTCAATGGCGTCGTCAACCGCCGTAGGCTGCTTACTCAAAGGCAGCGGCGCTTCGACCCAGAGTGCATCAAACACCTGCCGCGCGCCGCTATTGCTGATCGTGCCGTCAACAATGCGAGTTACGAGAGCTGCCAGAGTTTTCGGTCGCACCCATGCGCCACCAATGTCTCGGCCTTCAGCGTTTAAGCGGCGGCTGACTTCACCCATCATCCAGTTGGCGACCAACTTCGGCGCCTTGCACAGTGCCGTGGCCTCTTCGAAAAACGCTGCATGTGCCTTGCTCTGCGTGACCGCGAGTGCGTCGTAGGCGGGCAAGCCATAGTCGCGCTGGAAGCGCACCGCCATCGCCTGCGGCAGCTCGGGCATGGCCGCACGCACCCGCTGGATCCAGTCGCTGGCAATCACCAGCGGCGGCAGGTCGGGGTCGGGGAAGTAGCGGTAATCGTGCGCGTCTTCCTTGCTGCGCATGGCGCGCGTCTCGCCGCGCCCGCCGTTGGCCGTCGGGTTGAACAGCACGGTGGCCTGCTGCACCTCGCCGCCGTCTTCGATCAGGTCGATCTGCCACTGGATCTCGCAGTCGATCGCCTGTTGCAGGAACTTGAAGCTGTTCAGGTTCTTGATCTCGCGCCGCGTGCCGTAAGGCATGCCGGGCTTGCGCACCGACACGTTGGCGTCGCAGCGGAAGCTGCCTTCCTGCATGTTGCCGTCGCAGATGCCCAGCCACACCACCAGCGCGTGCAGCGTCTTTGCGTATTCGGCGGCTTCGGCGCTGGAGCGCATGTCGGGCTCGGAGACGATTTCCAGCAGCGGGGTGCCGGCGCGGTTCAGGTCGATGCCGGTCTGGCCGGCGTAGTCCTCGTGCAGCGACTTGCCGGCGTCTTCTTCGAGGTGGGCGCGGGTCAGATGCACCTTGTGCGCGGTGTCGCCGATGAAGAATTCGACGACACCGCCTTGCACCACCGGCGTCTCGTACTGGCTGATCTGGTAGCCCTTGGGCAGGTCGGGGTAGAAGTAGTTCTTGCGCGCGAAGATCGAGTGCTGCGCCACCTTGGCGCCGACCGCGAGGCCGAAGCGGATCGCCCGCTCGACCGCGCCGCGATTCATCACCGGCAAGGTGCCCGGCAGCGCCAGATCGACCGGGGAGGCCTGGGTGTTGGGCGCGGCGCCGAACTGCGTCGACGAGCCGCTGAAAATCTTGCTGGCGGTCGACAGCTGCGCATGGGTTTCGAGCCCGATCACGACCTCATAGCCGCGGATCAACTGACTCGTGGTGGTGATGCTCATGCGGCACCTTCCATCGCCGCGGATGACGGTGCACGCTGGTGCCAGTCGGTCGCCTGCTGAAAGGCGTGCGCGGCGTGCAGCAACATGCCTTCCTGGAAGTAGTTGCCGATCAGTTGCAGGCCGACCGGCATGCCAGCGCCTTCGCCGGTCGCTGCGAAACCTGCCGGCACGCTCATGCCGGGCAGGCCGGCCAGGCTGGCGGGCAACGTGAAGATGTCGGCGAGGTAATTGGCGACCGGGTCGTCACCCTTGCCGCCGCGCTTCCAGGCGATCGTCGGTGCCACCGGGCCCGCGATCACGTCGCACTCGGTGTAGCAATGCTGGAAATCGTCGGCGATCATCCGGCGCAGCTTTTGCGCCTGCAGGTAGTAGGCGTCGTAGTAGCCGTGGCTCAGCACATAGCTGCCGATCATGATGCGGCGCTTGACCTCGTCGCCGAAGCCTTCAGCGCGGGTCTTCTTGTACATGTCGAGCAGGTCGGTGTACTGCGCCGCGCGGTGACCGAACTTGACGCCATCGAAGCGGTTCAGGTTCGAGCTGGCCTCGGCCGGCGCGATGATGTAGTAGACCGGGATCGACAGCTCGGTGCGCGGCAGGCTGACATCGACCAGCGTTGCGCCCAGCTTCTCGAACTCGGCCAGCGCGGCACGCACCGCACCATCGACTTCCGTGGCCAGCGCGGCGGGGAAGAATTCCTTCGGCAGGCCGATGCGCAGGCCCTTCAGCGGTTGCGCGGCGGTGGCGTCGGCGCGGGGTGTGCGCATCGCGCTGGCGTAGTCTTGCGGCGGACGTTGCGCGCTGGTGGCGTCGCGCTCGTCGAAGCCGCTCATCGCGCCCAGCAGCAAGGCGCAGTCTTCGGCTGAGCGCGCCATCGGGCCGGCCTGGTCGAGGCTGGAGGCGAAGGCGATCATGCCGAAGCGCGAACACACACCGTAGGTCGGCTTGATGCCGGTGATGCCGGAAAAGCTGGCCGGCTGGCGGATCGAGCCGCCGGTGTCGGTGCCGGTGGCGGCTGGCACCAGGCGGGCGGCTACCGCGGCGGCCGAGCCGCCCGACGAGCCGCCCGGCACGCGGCTCAAATCCCACGGGTTCTTGACCGCGCCGTAGGCCGAATTCTCGTTGCCCGAGCCCATCGCGAATTCGTCGCAGTTGAGCTTGCCCAAAGTGACCATGCCGGCGCCGGGCGCCTGGCCGGGTTCACCCGCACCGAGCCGCGACACCACGGTCGCGTCGAACGGGCTGCGGTAGCCGCCCAGCATTTTCGAGGCAGCAGTGGT
>JANXTP010000320.1 GCA_025352345.1 Burkholderiales bacterium
TGCGGTCGAACGGATCCCGGTCTACATCGACGGCGCTGACGAGATTGACCCGCGCGGCTGCATGATCAAAGGCGGTGGCGCGGCGCTGACGCGCGAGAAGATCGTGGCCGATCTGGCCGATCGTTTCGTCTGCATTGCCGATGTGTCGAAGCGTGTTGCGGTGCTAGGCCGATTTCCGCTGCCGGTCGAGGTGATCCCGATGGCCGCGGCGCAGATCGCGCGGCGCTTCCTGGCGCTGGGTGGCCGCCCGGTGCTGCGCGCCGGTTTGGTGACCGACAACGGTGGCCACCTGATCGATGTGCATGGCCTGCACATCACCGACCCGGTGGTGATGGAGTGCGAGATCAACCAGTGGCCCGGCGTCGTCAGCGTGGGCATCTTTGCGCGCCACCGGGCCAGCCTGTGCCTGTTCGGCGGGCCTGATGGTGTCGAGCCGGTGGCGTACGAAGCTGCGCCCTGACGCGGCCGGAACGCGCTGAAAACAGCGTAATCTCGCTGCCTTATTCATTGAAGTGGATGCATGCCCATGGCCAAGCCCAACTACTCGTTCGAAAAACGCCAGCGCGAGCTGGCCAAGAAGAAGAAAAAAGAAGAGAAAGTGAAGGAAAAAGCCGGCCGCAAGATCGGCGCTGACGGCGAGCCCGAGGCGGCAGCAGACGACGCCGAAGGCACCGCTCCCGCAGCAGGCGCAGGGCAGACAGCCGCTTGAGTCGACGTGCCGCAGGCTCAACAAAACTGAGCCTCTTGACGCGACGCGAGCGTTTGAACCAGCCCGCAGGTTTTACTCTCCTCGGCGCAATCGCCGCGCAGCTTCGCGCACCACGAAGCGGGCGGCGTCCACGCTGTCCAGCAGGCCGGCCTCAATTGGTACGGGGGCGCCCGTGATCGATGCGGCCACCACTTGCGCCGCCAGCGCCGCCCAGGTGATGCCGCGCGACCCCAAGCCCGTGCACACGTAAAGCCCCGGCAGCCTCGGCACTTGGGCGGGCTGTTCCAGCCGTTGCAACAGCAGCGCAGCGGCGATGTCGGGCACCGCGCCCAGCACCGGCAGCCGGTCGTCGGTGCTCCAGCGCCAACCGGTGCGGCCGCTGAGCAGGGTCGAATCGACAGCAAGTGCGGCACCCGTCAGGCGCGACCACTGCGCCAGGTTGTGGCGGTGATCGCTGTCGCGCACCGAGGGGTCGTCGTCGCCAGGCTGTGAGGTCGCCCCAAAAATCGCCATGCCGTCGATCGGCGGCAGTGCATAGCCCGCGCCAGTGATCGGCACGTTGGGCAACAGCACGGGCGGCAGTTTCAACGCGACCAGGTCGCTCAGCCGCACCATGCTGATCTGGCCGCGCACCTTGCGCAGCGGCCAGGCATCGGGCTGGGACGGCGGCATCCACGGTCGCAGCAAGCGCAAGGCATCTCCCGCATTGGCCAGCACCACGATGTCGGAGGTGGCCAGGACGTGGCCGCCGGCATCGCGCAGAGTCCAGGTGTTGCCATCGCGCGTGAGTGAGTCCACAGCGCCACCGAAACGCAACGAGGTGCGCCGCCCGGCGCGCTCGATAAACGACCGCGCCAGCCCACCGGGCTGCACCCAGCCGCCGCCCGGGTACCACCAGGCCGAATGGCGCAGCAAGAGGCCGCTGCGGGCCGAGGCCTCGTGTGCCGCCAGCGCCTGCACATAGTCCGGCGGCAGGGCCAGCCTTCGCAACGTGTTTTGCATCGCGAGCAGGATGTCGTCGCCATCGGCGGCTTCCAGTCGCAGCAGGCCCTGCGCATTGCCCTGAACCCCGTGCTGCGCCAGCGCGACCGCGACGGCTCGCTGGGCCTCCAGCGCTGCTGCCCGGTTGAAGTGCGCGTGAGCACCATCCTGTGGGTTGACGATGCCGTGGAACAGGCCGGCCGGGTTGCCGGAGGTCTCCATCGCCGGCGCGCCGTGGCGTTCGAACACGACGCTGTCGCGCACCTGTTCTGCGAGCGCCCAGGCCACCGCGCAGCCGGCCAGGCCTGCGCCGATCACCAGCACCGGCGCGTTCGTGGGTGAGCTTCTCGCAGGCCGTGAGGGCGCACGCCTGGGGATGAATGTCGGCTCATAACGCCAGCAGTCGGCTGTATCGTCCACCCGCGTGAAGCCGGCGGAACGCATCGCATCGGCATCGGTGGTCGATGCGGCGTCGACCCAGGCCAGGCTGCCCAGACGAGCCAGTCGCGCCAACGCCTTGGCCTGTCGTCGCGAGCCTGCGGCATCGTTCTCGACACGGGTAGCCAGCGCAAATGCATCGACCGGGGCCACCAGTTCGCGCAGCCCATCTCGCAAGGGCAGCGGCATCAGCAGCCACTGCACCTGCCCCTCATCGAAGGCCAGCCGGTGCAGATTGGGCGTGATCGGCGGCCAGGTACTGCCGATCTCATCGGCGAGGGCGTGCGCCGTGCAGCCCTCGCCGATGTCGCTGGACACGGTGATCAGATGCAGTTGCGCGCAGCGATGCGGGTCACTGCGCCAGGCCTGCAGGCAGCGCAGGAAGCGACGGCCGCCATCGAAGTGCTCGTCCAGCACGATGAAGCGCGGACGGTCTTTCCACTCGACCAACAGTGCGGCAGCGAAGGCGCTGGCCGTGTCGGGCGAATCGCTGAAGGCTGCGTGGCTCATCAGGTGCGGCCGGTGCTGCAGGCGCGCAGCCATGCGAGCAGGCGATCGCGCGCATCGGTCAAGTTGCGGTAGGCGAGTACCGCGGCGCTCATGCTGTGCAGGGCGTCGTGCAGGCGTTGCGCATGTGCTGGTTCGGTGATCGCCAGCGCCAGGGGTTGAACTTCGATGTGGATCGTGAACACCGCCTGCCGGTGGGCGGTCAGCGGGATGAAGGTCTGCCGCTCGGTGCGCAGGAAGGCCAGCGCCGCCACCTGCTCGGCATCGACATCCGCGGGCCAGCCGTGGGCCTGGAGCCGCGCCGGGTGCGCATCGAGGTGCGGGTGACTGGTGATGTTCCACACCCAGCGCTCCCAGCGGTCGCTGCCGGTCACCAGTCGCGCTAGATGATCGCTGGCGGTGATCAGCATCTGGTTGTCGGCCACCGGCGCATGCACTTCGGCGAAGTGACGGCCGATCTTGTCCTCGGGCGCCCAGTGCGAGGGCAGGCACACTGCCAGCCAGGGGATGCGGGCGGTGTCGCCATCGATGACCGCGAAGTCTTCGGCGAAGGCGAGGCAAAACAGCGCGGTGGCACGCCACGCGGATGGCATTGCAGCGAGGCAGCGGCCGACCTCGGGCAGCGCGTCAGCGCGGGTCGATGTCACGGCGCCGTCGTGCACAGACCAGCCGAGGCGCAGCGCTTGCACCGATTTGTCACCTTCGCAGCGCCAGGCCTCCGGATGCTCGGTGGCAGCGTGTTCGAACAGCGCATACAGCGCCGGCTGCGGGTCGAAGTCGGGGCTCATCAGCAGCGCCTGATGCGTGTGCGCGTTCAGCACCGCCAGCTTCTCGCGCAGCATCCGATCGCCGGGCCGGGTTGGCGTCAGCTGAATTGCACCGGTGGCAAGCCGCCGCAGCCCGGGCTGCATCCGGAACGGTGTGCTGATGGCGTCGAAATCAAAAGGCATCACCGCATCATGCCGAAGCCGCTACCCCACAAAACAAAAGGGCGCCACAGGCGCCCTTTTTCCGTCCTGCCGACAGGCGCTATACGCGCTTGCGGTACTCGTGTGTGCGGGTGTCGATTTCGACCTTGTCACCGGTCTGCACGAACAACGGCACCGAAATCTCGAAACCAGTGGCCAGCTTCGCGTTCTTCAGCACCTTGCCTGAGGTGTCGCCTTTGACGGCCGGCTCGGTCTCGACGATCTCGCGCACCAGGCTGGTCGGCAGTTCGACCGAGATCGCCTTGCCGTCGTAGAACACCACTTCGACTGGCATGCCGTCTTCGAGGTACTGGACGGCATCGCCCATGTTTTCGCTCTCGACCTCGAACTGGTTGTATTCGGCGTCCATGAACGCATACATCGGATCGGCGAAGTAGGAGTAGGTGCACTCCTTCTTGTCGAGGATGACCTGGTCCATCTTGTCGTCGGCCTTGAAGACGACTTCGGTGCCGGAGTTGCTCAGCAGGCTCTTGAGCTTCATGCGCACGGTGGCCGAATTGCGGCCGCCGCGGCTGTATTCGGTTTTCAGCACGACCATCGGGTCCTTGCCGTGCATGATGACGTTGCCGGCGCGAATTTCCTGTGCGATTTTCATGACGCTGTCCGTTGAGATCCGTGGAGTTGGCTTTTCATGTTTCGTGGATCGCGAAACGAAAAGCCTCAGATTTTAGCCTGCAGAAGGCTGTTTTTGGCGTCGGCGAATGCCATCAGCTGGGTGGCGAGGTCGGGCTGGGCCCGCAGCTCGGTCCGCCAGGCAGCACACCGTTCGCCCCAGGCGGACATCGACGACGGCGAATTCAGCAGGGCCCAGGCGGCGCCATCTGACGCTGTGGGCAGGCTGTTCCAGTGGCACGCGGCCCGCCGGATCGCCTCGGCCAACGGCGGGTCGGCGGCCGTTGATGCTTGTGCGAAAAACGCCGCGAGCTTGGCTGCATGCGCGCCGTCGTGCTGCGGGTAGATCTGCCAGAGGAACGGGCGCCCGGCCCAGATCGCGCGCACCAACGAATCTTCGCCGCGAACGAAGTTCAGGTCGCAGGACCACAGCAGGTGGTCGTAGTTGGTCTGCGTCAGCCAGGGCAGGGCCTGTGCGCGCACGCCCCGCAGGGAGCTGCTGTCAGCGATCGCCTGCGTCACCTGCTCGGTCGCGTGGCCGGGTGTTGTCAACAGCAGCGTGGGGCGGGTGGACAGCGCGTGGAGCAGTTCCGGCAGATTCGGGTTCGCGTAGCAGAACAGGCTGACCAGGCGTTCACCAGGCTGCGGTGCAATGTCGTGGTCGGCCAGCCATGTTTCGCGGTTGAACGTGGCTTGCCGTTGCATCAGATCGGCCTCCCGCAGCAGGCCACCGGTGCCCGCAGTGAACCCAGGGTAGAAGTACCAGCTGGTCAGGTCGCGAGCAGTGCCGCTGGCTTGCAAGGACGGCAGCCGGTGGTTGCGCTCGACATACGGCTCGGCGCTCAGATACTCGAGGTTGATCCACACCGGCGCTGCCGCGTGCAGGTGCGCATGGGCCATCCGGCGCAGACAAGGTTCGGGCAGTCCGCAGCCGAAAGCCTCGATCACCACCGCGGCGGGCTCGGTGTCCATGACGGCGAGCGCATCGTCGCTCACAGGCCAGGGCCGCACCTCGACGCCGGCATGGCCTTCGGGTGCCATCCAGGCCAGGGCTCGCGCATCGTCGATCCACAGGCGCACCGCGATGCCGCGCGAGGTCAGATCGACCGCCAGCCGCCAGCACACGCCAGCATCGCCGTGGTTGTCGACGACGCGGCAGTACACATCCCATGTTGCGCGCGAGCTGGGGTGTCGTGGCGCATTCAAGGGCATCGGTGAATTATCCGAGCGTCGGCACAATCGCAGGCGATGCCTGACACCCCTGAACCCGCCACCGTGCCTGCCACCGAGGCCGAGCTCCAGCGCGAGCGGCTGCTCGCCGATGTGGCTGCGCTGCCCGGTCTGCCCGGTGTGTACCGCTACTTCGATGCGCAGGGTGGCGTGCTCTATGTGGGCAAGGCGCGCGACCTGAAGAAGCGGGTGTCCAGCTACTTCCAGAAGCAGCATGGCGGCACGCGCATCGGCCACATGATCACGAAGATCGTGCGGATGGAGACGACCGTGGTGCGCTCGGAAGCCGAGGCGCTGCTGCTCGA
>JANXTP010000326.1 GCA_025352345.1 Burkholderiales bacterium
GGTTGGCGTCTTTCAGGAACGACCCGCGCATCACGCTGTTGATCATCTTCGCGCCGGTGTCCTTGACACCGCGCCAATGCATGCAGAAATGGTCGGCCTCCATCACGATCGCCAAGCCGTCCGGCTTGACACGGCCTTGCAATTCGTTGGCCAGCATCGTCACCGCTTCTTCCTGGATCTGCGGTCGGCTCATGATCCACTCGCAGATGCGGGCGTATTTCGACAAGCCGATCAAATTTGAATGCTCGTTCGGCAGGATGCCCATCCAGACCCGGCCCATGATCGGGCACAGGTGGTGCGAACAGGCGCTGCGCACCGTGACAGGGCCGACGATCATCAGCTCGTTCAAGCGTGTGATGTTCGGGAACTCGGTCACGTCGGGCATCGGCGTGTAGCGCCCGCGGAACACCTCGGTCAGGAACATCTTCGCCACCCGCTTGGCGGTGTCGTGGGTGTTGTGGTCGCTGTCGGTGTCGATGACCAACGCCTCCAACACCTGCTGCATCTTGGCCTGCACTTCGACCTTCAGTTCGTCGAGCTCACCCTCCTTGATGAAGGCCGAGATGTTGTCGTTGGCGTGGTAGCGGCAATCGGCACTCACCAGGCGGTAGCGGATGCGCTGCGACGCGCTCAGCTGCGCCAGCTCGTCATCGTTCTTGAAGATGGTGAGGCATGGATCCAGTGGAGCGCGCGGGGGCATGGGCGGCGTTTCGGGCTTCATCCGTCCGAGCGTAACCCAGCTTCGGCGCCACCCGCGTACGGTGAAGCCACCATGGGCCTGCCCGTAGACTTGTCGCAGTGAATGCCCCTGCCCACGCTGCACCCCCGCTGTCCCGACTGCTGGGCCACACCGCCGATGCGATCGAAGCGGTGCGCGCCGGACGCTCGCTGACCCAGGCACTGACGCTCTGTCCGACCGAGGTGCGGCCGGGCGTGCAGGCGCTGAGCTTCCATGTGCTGCGGCGCCTCGGGCAAGCCCAGGCCGCCCGCGCCTGGCTGGCACCGAAAGCGCCGCCGAAATCGATCGACGCGCTGTTGTTGAGCGCGTTGGCGCTGCTGTGGCCCGACGGTGACGCGCCTTACGCCGATCACACGCTGGTCGATCATGCGGTCACCGCCGCGCGCCAGCGGCTGGCCGCCAGCGCGACCTTCGTCAACGCCGTGCTGCGCCGCTTTGTGCGCGAGCAAGCAGCGGTGCTCGATGTCGTGCAGCGCACGGTGCCAGGGCGCACCAACCATCCTGACTGGTGGGTCGAACGGCTGCAGGCAGATTGGCCCTCGCAATGGCAGGCCTTGCTGGCGGCGAACGACCACCGCCCGCCGATGACGTTGCGCGTCAACACCCGGCGCGGCAATGTCGCTGCCTACCTGGCGCGTCTGAGTGAAGCCGGCCTACCGGGTCGGGCCATTGGGGAACAAGGCGTGGTGCTGGAGGCGCCGTGTGCGGTCAGCCGCCTGCCGGGCTTTGTCGACGGCGATGCGTCGGTGCAGGATGCGTCGGCACAACTGGCCGCGCCCCTGTTGCTGGCCGGTGCCGCGCTGCCACTGGGCTCGCGGGTGCTCGACGCCTGCGCCGCGCCGGGCGGCAAAACGGCCCACCTGCTGGAACTCGCCGACCTCGACGTGCTCGCGCTCGACCACGACGCCACCCGACTGACCCGCGTCGACGAGACCCTGCAGCGCCTGCATCTGAGCGCGACGACCCAGGTGGGCGATGCCAGCCGCCCCGACAGCTGGTGGGACGGGCGGCCCTTCGACGCCATCCTGCTCGACGCGCCTTGCACCGCCTCGGGCATCGTGCGCCGCCATCCAGACGTGCGCTGGCTGCGCCGAGCCAGCGACGTACCGACGCTGGCCGCCCTGCAAGCCAAGCTGCTCGACATGCTGTGGCCCTTGCTCAGGCCCGGAGGCCGGCTGCTGTACTGCACCTGTTCGGTCTTCAAGGCCGAGGGGCAAGCACAGATCGATGCTTTTTTGCAACGCCAGACGGGCGCGCGGCTGCTCGCCGCGCCCGCATCGCCCGGTCATCTGCTGCCCCTGCCCGACAATGAGTTGGTCGCAGCCGGGCCGGGTCCTGCCAGCACCGGCGACGGCTTCTTCTACGCGCTGCTCCACAAACCCTGAGACCCACCGTGTATCGCAACCCGACGGATGGCTGCCCCCACCCACCGGGCGCGATGTTCGCCCGGTGGTGGTCGCCGTTGTCCGGCTGGTTGGCCGCCGGCCTGCTGTTCGGCGTGGCCAGCTGCTGGGGTTTGCTGGCGCAGGCGCCTGAACTCAGCCACCTGGAGATGACGCGCAATGAAGAGGGGTTGCTGCTCGACGTCGCGGTGCGTTTCGATCTTCCGCACACCGTCGAAGACGCACTGCACAAAGGCGTGCCGCTGTATTTCGTTGCCGATGCCTCGCTGTACCACAACCGCCGTTACTGGCGTGATCGCCGCGTCGCCTCCGCAACGCGGACCTGGCGCCTCTCCTATCAGCCACTGACCCGCAGCTACCGGGTCAGCTTCGGCGGGCTGAGCCAGAGCTTCGACAACCTGAACGAGGCGGTGACCACCGTGAGCCGCATCGGCCGATGGAAGCTGGCCGAGCCAGAGCAAATCAGCGACAGCGAGGCCCTGTATGTGGAGTTCAGCTACAAGCTCGACACCAGCATGCTGCCGCGCGCGATGCAGATCGGCATCGGCGGGCAGCCTGACTGGAACCTGTTGATCGAGAAAACCCAACGCGTGAGCGGGCCCTAAGTCCAGTGAAAAGGACTAGATGCCCCGGGCGCCGATGAAGAAATCCACACGCTGGGCGTTGTTCGTCTCCCTGGTCGCGGCGACTGGTGTCGCCATGGTGCTGGCGTTCCTGCTGTCCATCGCCACCGACAACCGCCTGTTCTACGAAAAGCACTTCCAGTGGCTGTTCTGGGTCAACCTGCTGGTGGCCGGCCTGCTGATGCTGGTCATCGGCATTGCCGCGACACGGCTGCTGGTGCGGGTCCAGCGGGGCAAGTTCGGCAGCCGGCTGCTGCTGAAGCTGGCCGCCATCTTCGCGTTGGTCGGCGTGCTGCCGGGCGTGCTGATCTACACCGTGAGCTACCAGTTCGTCTCGCGGGGCATCGAGAGCTGGTTCGACGTGAAGGTCGAAGGTGCGCTCAACGCCGGCCTGGCACTCGGCCGCGGCACGCTGGACGCCCAGGTCAACGACCTGGCCAGCAAGACCCAGCTCGCCGCCGACCGCCTGGGCGAAGGCCGCGGTGAGGTGCAGGCGCTGGCGTTGGAACGGTTGCGCGAAGACCTGTCGGCACAGAACGTGGCGATCGTCAACGGTGTCGGCCAGGTGTTGCTGTCGGCCGACCGGTCGGCCGAGTTGCTGGGGCCGGATCGGCCCTCGACCTCACTGCTGCGCCATGCGCGCGACGGGCGTGCGGTGGCGCAACTCGAAGGACTGGACGACGACAGCTCGGCAGCCGGTGACCCCGGCGACGCGACGCCATCGATCCCGAACACCGGACCCGCGCGCATTCGGGCGCTGGCCTACCTGCCCAATACCGGCATCGCGCTGACGCCACAAGAGCACTACCTGATGGTCACGACGCGGCTGCCCGCCGAGCTGGCCGGCAACGCATTGGCGGTGCAGTCGGCCTACCGTGAATACCAGCAGCGCTCGCTGGCCCGCGAAGGCCTGCGCGAGATGTACATCGGCACGCTGACGCTGACGCTGATCCTCGCGGTGTTCGGTGCGCTGCTGCTGGCCTTGACGCTGTCGAACCAGATTGCCCGGCCGCTGCTGATGCTGGCCGATGGGGTGCGGCAGGTCGCGCAAGGCGATCTGGGCGAGAAACCGGTGTTCGACTCGCGCGACGAATTGGGCGGGCTCACACGCTCGTTCGCCGACATGACCGAACAGCTCTCCGAGGCGCGCGCACTGGTGCAGCGCAGCGTCTCGCAGGTCGAAGGCGCACGGGCCAACTTGCAGACCATCCTCGACAACCTGACCGCCGGCGTGATCGTGTTCGATAGCCAAGGGCGCATCGACACGGTGAACCCCGGTGCGACGCGCATCGTGCTGCTGCCGCTGGCGTCGTACCGGGGCCGACGGCTGGCCGAGGTCCAAGGGCTGGAAGACTTCGCGGCCGCGGTGTGGCAGCGCTTCGAGCGGCACGCTGACAGCCTGGACGCCGGTGAGCGTGATCACTGGCAAGAAGCGTTTGAGTTGAAGCCCGCACCCGACCGCGATACGCTGACCCTGCTGGTGCGCGGCGCCGCGATGCCCGAGGGCGCGCGGCTGATGGTGTTCGACGACATCACCGAGGTGGTGTCGGCCCAGCGGATCGAAGCCTGGGGCGAGGTTGCGCGCCGGCTGGCGCACGAGATCAAGAACCCGCTGACGCCGATCCAGCTGTCGGCCGAGCGGCTGGAGCACAAGCTCGCGGCCAAGCTCGAAGGCGCGGACCAGGCGATGCTGGTGCGAGCGGTTGGCACCATCGTCAGTCAGGTGCAGGCGATGAAGACGCTGGTCAACGAATTCCGCGACTACGCCCGGCTGCCCGCCGCCAGATTGAGCCCGCTGGATTTGAACGTGCTGGTCAGCGAGGTGTTGACGCTGTACGCCACCGCGCAGGAAGCGGGCACGCTCATCTTCACCGCGGCGCACGATCTGCCGATGATCGTGGGCGACGCGACGCAGCTGCGACAGATCATCCACAACCTGGTGCAGAACGCGCTCGATGCGGTGGCCGACCCGGCTCAGGTGCACCTCCAACGGCAGCCTTGCGTGCGGGTGCGGACCGAAGTGGCCCGCACCGAGCAAGGCGCTGTGCGGGTGGTGCGGCTGCACGTCACCGACAACGGTCCGGGCTTCCCCGACAAGGTGCTCAAGCGCGCCTTCGAGCCCTACGTCACCACCAAGAGCAAGGGCACCGGCCTGGGCCTGGCCGTGGTCAAGAAGATCGCTGACGAGCACGGCGCGCGGGTGCGGCTGTTCAATCTGGAGAGCCCGGATGGCGATGCGGCAGACGAGGGCACTGCAGTGTCGGCGCCAGCGGCGATTCAAGGCGCACAAGTTTCGTTATCATTTTCAAAATTCGCGCCGACAGACGCGCACACTGCGGCGGCGACCTCCCACGTCGACACCGTGCACTGAGAGTTCATGGCCACCATCCTTGTTGTCGACGACGAGCTCGGTATTCGAGCGCTGTTGTCCGAGATCCTGACCGACGAAGGTCATTCCGTTGAACTGGCGGAAAATGCAGCGCAGGCGCGCGCGGCCCGTGACCGGGCTCGCCCGGACCTGGTGCTGCTCGACATCTGGATGCCCGACGTCGACGGCGTCACACTGCTCAAGGAATGGAACGCCTGCGCGCTGCTGACGATGCCGGTGATCATGATGAGCGGGCACGGCACCATCGACACCGCCGTCGAGGCCACCAAGAACGGCGCCATCGCCTTCCTCGAAAAGCCGATCACCCTGCAGAAGTTGCTGCGTGCGGTCGAACAAGGCCTGGTCAAACCCACGCCGCGCGCGCCGGCAGGCACGGTGATGGCTCGCGGCGATCTGGGCCACGCGCTGACCTCTGCAGGCAGCAATGTGATGGCCCTGCCCGGCGTGACGATGGCGCACGGCCCGCAGCCCGAGCAGAGCTTCGACCTCGATCGCCCGCTGCGCGAAGCACGCGACGCGTTCGAGAAGAGCTACTTCGAATTCCACTTGTCGCAGGAAAATGGCAGCATGACCCGCGTCGCCGAAAAAACCGGCCTCGAACGCACCCACCTGTACCGCAAGCTCAAGCAGCTCGGTGTCGATCTCTCGCGCGGCAAGCGTGGCAGCCTGTGACGGGCTTCCGCTCGCTGATATAGTGGAGAGCTTGGCCTGGTAGCTCAGTTGGTAGAGCAGCGGATTGAAAATCCGCGTGTCGGTGGTTCGATTCCGCCCCAGGCCACCAGTCAAATCAAGGACTTAGCGATTCATTCGTTAGGTCCTTTTTCTTTGGGCGTAGCGGCAACGTAACCGGCAATCGCATCGAGCCTGTTTGCCGCGCCTTGCAATGCTTCAGGCGCGACGTGCGCATAGCGCTCGACCATGGCGCTGGTTTTCCAGCCGCCGAGCCGTTGCAGCTCGTGCGTGGGCGTCCCGGCCTGGCGATGCCAGGTAGCGAAGGTGTGCCTCAGGTCGTGCCACTTGAAGTTTTCAATTCCAGCTCGTGCCAGAGCGGCGTTCCACGCCTTGGTGTTGACGTTGGCAACCGGCTTACCCTTGTAGGTGAACACGTAAAGGGGATGCTTTCCGAGCTGCTTGCGAATCGCCGTCAGTGCCATCTCGTTGAGTGGTACTGAATGGGGATGTCCATTCTTGTGCTGGCTCCCAGGGATCCAGGCGTGGCGCAGATCTAGATCGACGTACTGCCATTGAAGGCCCTTGACGTTGGCCTGGCGTAGGCCCGACGCGACCGCGAATGTCGCCATGTCGGCCAAGTGCTCCGGTAGCTCGGAGATGCGCCTTTGAAACTCTGCCCGCGTCAGTGACCGAATGCGGCCCTCGGCCTCCCGGAACAGTTTGAACTTGGGCACCCGCTCGATCCACTCCCATTCGTCGCAGGCCCGCCGCAAGATGGCGCGGATCAACGCGAGGTATCGATTCGCGGTGCCTGGACTGGCGATTTTTTCGCGTGCGAACTTGATGTTGTCGATCAATGTCCGGTCGATCTCATCAAGGTTCTTGTCGCCCAGATAGCCATCGAGCCAGCGCAGCTTTGCCTTGTCGTCCTCGTGGGTTGCCTTGTGTTTCGACTCGAGGAGCCACCGTAGAACAGCCTCCTCCCACGTATGGCGAGGTTTCACGCCAAGTCGGTCTTGCTCCCATCTGGAGGCGGCGAGGCGGTCATGGACCTGCTGCGCTTGGCGCTTGTCGGTAGTCCCAGTGCTTTGCTGTAGAGGTCTCGATTCGCCAGCGATGGGCGATAGCTTGATCCACCAGAAGGGCGAATCTTTGCGCCTGTAGAGGGGCATGAAAAGTTCTCCTCGTCGCCTAAAGCGACGCGAACAGCCGATAGTTTTGTGCGGTGTTCGAGCAGCATCGACTCGACAAAGACCCAGGCGCGGCCAATCTTGCAGGCGGGTATCGAACGCGTGCGTGCGAGCCTCTGCAGGGTCTTGGGATGAACCTTGAGCAGCTGCGCTGCCTCATTGAGGTCAAGCGTGCTCATAAGGCGCCGTGCCCTGGCAGCCAGGAGAAAGGGCCAGAAACGCCGCGGATGCCGCCATTCAGGCCTCTCTAGCAAAAGCGCTGTTCGCTTACTTGGCCACCGACGCCGCAGCCGCAGGCGCAGCAACCTTCTTTGCGGTGTGCGCGTGCTTGACCTTGTGCACCGGCTTGGCGGCCGTCGTGGTGGCCGTTGCGGTCGGCGACGGGGTCGGTGCCTGAGCAAACGACACGGCAGCGAAGGTGGTGAGCACGGCAGCGATGAGCAGGTTCTTCTTCATGATTCAGTCTTTCATTTCAAGCGACGCTCGCATGGGCTCCGAGCATCTTGAGCACGCCAGCATGGGCTGGTCATGCATCCACAACGTGGGCGTGCGGCTAGGCGCCGACAGGTTGCGATCTGAAAACGCGCCGCCCGTGTTACGTACGAAATAAAGCGGCCGTTCACGCCTGCCACACCCCATACCCCGCCTCGCGCAGCCCGATCGCCAACTCCACCTCCATCTCGCGCGCGGCCTCGTAGGGCATGGGGTTGTAGACGGCGTACAGCGCGGGCAGCAGGCGCAGGCCGTATTCGAAGACATAGCGATTGGCCTGGATGCCGGCCTTGTGCTTGTCGAAGCGCAGGTCAGGGTCGAGGCCGGTCATGCCGACGTAGACGAAGGGCTTGCCGAGTTGGTGTTCGGGGTTCGCCTTGCGGAAGCGGGGCTCGTTCCACACACGGTCGTCGAGCTCGATGACGTACACATGGTGGTGGTGCCGGCCCATGCCGCGCGCAGACCGCTTCGGGCGCTTCGGCGCTGGGGCCCGCGGGGGGTTGTCGGCCGGCGGCGTCATGGCGCCTGATGATGCCGTGCGCTGGCACGCGCGTGCAACACAGTTCACACCTGCAGACTGTGTGAACATCGAACCAAAACTCGAAGCCACCGAATTGCCCAGCGTCACCGCCCACGCGGTCTCCCGGCTGCGTGCCGCCCGTCTGGCGCGCAGCGTCAAACCCTTTCTCGCTCGCGGTGGCTTCAAGCGCGAGCGGTGTGCGGGCTGCCGGCTGCTGCCCAGCCACTGCATGTGTGCCTTGCGCCCGGCCGTGCCCACACTCTCGGGCGTGTGCCTGCTGATGGCCGACATCGAGCCACTCAAGCCCAGCAACACCGGCTGGTTGATCGCCGATGTGGTGGCCGACACCTTTGCCTTCGGTTGGGCTCGCACCGAGACCGACCCGGCCTTGCTGACCCTGCTGCGCGACCCGCAGTGGCAACCGTATGTGGTGTTTCCGGGGGAGTACGTGCCGCCGGAACGTGTGGTGCGCAGCGTTTGCGTGCCAGGCACCGTTGAAGGTGCGGTCGGCAAGCGCCCGCTGTTCATCCTGCTGGACGCCACCTGGGCCGAGGCCCGCAAGATGTTCCGCAAAAGCCCGTACCTCGACCACCTGCCGGTGCTCAGCCTGCAGCCAGACCAGGTCTCGCAGTACCGGCTGCGGCGCTCTCGCCGCAACGACCACTTCTGCACCAGCGAGGTCGCGGCCTTGTGCCTGAACCTGGCCGGCGAAGACCGGGCGGAGCAGACGCTGGAGGCCTATCTGGACGTGTTCACCCACCACTATCTGCAGGCCAAGAATCAGCTGCCCATCGCGTGGGACGACGCGGCGCATCAGCGGTTGCGTGAACTGGCCGCGATGCCCTGACCCGCAAGCCGAGGTCGTTGAGGTCCGCGTGGTAACTTTGCGCTCATCCTGGAACTTGACAGCCGACATCGACCGTCCATGAGCCAACCCTTCTGCGTGATCCGATGTGCCGCGCTGCTGCTGGCGGTGTCCGCCTGCGTGGTGGTCTGCGCTCAGGGCGTGAAAGCAGAAGCCCTGAACCTCGCCCTCATCGCAGCGCAGATCGCACGCAGTGGAACCGCACGCGTGATCGTGTTGCTCGACCTGTCGTTCGTGCCCGAGGGCACGCTGAGCGCGGCCGCGGCGGCGCAGCAGCGCGCGGCCATCAGCGCCGCGCAGGACGTGTTCATCAACGAGGTGGTGAAGGGCTCAGCCAGCAAGGTGCTGAATCGCTTTGCATGGACGCCCTCGATCGTGCTCGAGATCGATGCGCCGACGCTCGGGCGCATCCGGCGCGCAAAGCATGTGAAGGCGGTCGAGGCGGATCGGCTGGTGCAGCCGATGGCGCCTGCGGCTCTGCCGGGATCGCCGCAATAAAGAGGGCAGAGCGCCCTGGCCGCGGCGCTGCGACGCGCGCGACGACACTTCGCGGTGGCGGCGACTTCGTGCACCATCCTCCCATGACCCCCGATCCACGACAGCACAGTCCCGCCGCAGAACGCAACCGTGCGCCGATCTTCGCGCAGCTGCAGCGCGTACTGCCGGCGTCTGGCACCGCGCTGGAAATCGCCAGTGGCACCGGCCAGCATGCGGCGCATGTCGCGGCCGCGCTGCCCGGCTGGCGCTGGCAGCCGACCGATGCCGAGCCGCTGATGCTGGCGTCGATCGATGCGTGGTGCGCGGGCCTGGCCAACGTGTTGCCCGCGTTGCACCTGGACGTGCTGGCCGCGCCCGCAGTCAGCGTACCGGCGCCGGTCGACGCGGTGTTCTGCGCCAACCTGCTGCACATCTCACCATGGGCGACCTGCCCCGCGTTGATGCAACTGGCCGCGCGCGTGCTGTCGCCCGCGGGTCGGCTGGTGCTTTACGGCCCGTACCTTGAAGACGAGGTGCCGACCGCGCCGGGCAACCTGGCGTTCGATGCCGACCTGCGTGAGCGCAACCCCGCCTGGGGCCTGCGCCGGCGGGAAGACGTGCTGGCGCAGGCACGCGCCGTGGGATTGCGCTTGCGCGAGCGGGTCGCGATGCCGGCGAACAACCTGTTGCTGGTGCTGGAATGCGCGGCGACGAAGCTCACCGCATGAGCCTGAAATACCTCGCTGGCTATGCGCCCGATGTGCTGTCGCGCGTTGCCGAACTGATCGCGCAGGGGCGGCTTGCCGAGCACCTGCAGCAGCGCTATCCCGACGCCCACGCGGTGCGCAGCGACCCGGCGCTGTACGACTATGTGATGGCGCTGAAAACCCGCCACATGCGCAGCGCGCCGCCGATCTCGAAGGTTGCTTACGACCCGCGGCTGCAGGTGTTGCGCAACGCGCTGGGCACACATTCGGCGGTGTCGCGGGTGCAAGGCGGTCGGCTGAAGGCCAAGCGTGAGATCCGCATCGCCAGCCTGTTCAAAGACGCGCCCGCGCCGTTTTTAAAGATGATCGTGGTGCACGAGCTGGCGCACCTGAAGGAGCCCGACCACGACAAGCCGTTCTACGCGTTGTGCACCCACATGGCGCCCGACTATCACCAACTGGAATTCGATGCGAGGCTGTGGCTGACTTCACGCGACATGGCCGCGACGACAGTCCCTTGAAGCGGCCGCGCTCGCTTGTCCAGTCGCCCGTTCACCCGTTCGCTCAGTCGGGTCGGCGAAAGTCGTCGGCGATCCAGCGGCCGGCCGAGCTGGCCGTCAAGCGAAAGCCGGCCGACACGCGCACCTGCGCCAGCGTGTCGCCCGCACCGTTGGTGGCGCTGAGCAGTGCCGACGGATCGTCATCGTCGGCCACGATGTCGAGCGTGACGGTGACGCGCCCGGCATCGCTCTCAACGACCACGCGCTGGTGCAGTTGTGCATGCAACTGCTGTTCGTGGCGGCGCAGCACCTCTGCCGCGGTCTTCACCAAGGTGTTGAAGGCGGCAGTGTCGAGCGGCTTCGGGTTCTTCTTGTCGCGCCCCATGGTCCACGGGCCGACCAGCGCGGGCTCGGCCTCTCCGTCTTTGAGCATCTCGACCGCCCAGCCCTCGTCGTCTTCGTTCTTGATGACGCGGGCGGTCCAGCCGTGGTCGCGCCACAGCCGGGGTTCGTGGATCGCCTCGTCGGTGTCGGGTGGATCGGTGAGGGCAGTGACGTTGTGTAGGATCATGAGGATATCTTCTGGCGACCGCATCGGCCGAACGTGCTACACCGGCGCACCGCGTGGCGCCTTCCAGCCCGCAGAGGATAGGTGATGAAGATTCGAGTTCTGCCCCTGATAGTTCTGCCCCTGATATTTGCACTGACGCTGTCAGCGTCTGCCCTCGTTCATGCCCAGCCTGTGCTGCAGCCGCCGGCTGCCAGCGCGTCGGCACCTGCCGTCAAGCCCGGCCCGCGCCTGCTGACTCCCGAAGAAAAGCGCGACAACGCCGCGCCCGCGGACAACGCGCGGCCCGAGGGCACGGTCACGCCGCAGATCGCCATTCCGCTCGGCCCAAAACCCGTGGCGCCGCTGAAGCTCGAACGGAGCCGCGATCCGGCGGCTCGCGGCACCCCGCCGGCCGCCATCGACGACAGCGCCGCGCGCTGCAGCGCCTTGGTCGATGCCACCGAGCGCGCCAATTGTGTCGAGCGCCACGGCCGCGATCGCGCCCGCCCGTGACCGCCCGCGACACGTTGCCCACAATCCTTCCAGGCGCGGCCACGCTGGCCCGCTTTGTCGCGCTGTGCGCGGCGACCGTCGACGACGGCGGCTTCGAGTCGCTGCTGCTGTCCAAGCATGGTGGGCCCGAGGCCGACCTGAAGCGCGTCAGTGCGCGACCCATCGTTCTGCGCGGCTCACCCTGCCTGTCGTTCGTCTATCGCTACACCACCCGCGACGAGACGAAGAACCTGCTGATCGCCGAGGGGCTTCAGCGGCTGGGTGAGCTGCTCGGGCCGGTGTTTCGCCATGCCCAGCTGCACACGCGCGATGCCATGGTTGAGCTGCTGATCAGCCAGCGCGGCGTCTGCACCCTGCGCCGTCGGCCGGTGAGCGCCAGCGCGGCGCGGGAGACTACCGCGACCGGCGATCCCGAGGCGCGTGGATCAGCTACTGCGCACGACCGCGAGAAGCACCGCACCGTCGACGTGACCCGGCCGTTCCTGACGGCGCTGGGCGTCACCACCGCTCAGCACACGGTGGTGCCGACGATGTCGCGCAAATGGAAGCAGATCAACAAGTTCGTCGAGGTGTTCGCCGGCGCGCTGAAGGCCTCGCATCTGCTCGATGCCGAGTCGGCGTCCACGGGCGCGACGCGGCCGGTGCGGGTGGTCGATTTCGGCGCCGGCAAGGGCTACCTGACCTTTGCGGTGCACGACCACCTATTGCAACAGCCGGGCGTCGATACCCAGGTCACCGGTGTCGAGCTGCGGCCCGAGATGGTGCGGCTGGGCAATGCGGTGGTGGCGCAGCTGGGCCTCGCTGGTCTGCGCTTCGAAGAAGGCGATGTGCGCAGCCGCGCAGTGCAGCCGATCGACGTGATGATCGCGCTGCACGCCTGCGACACCGCGACCGACCACGCGATCCACCTCGGGTTGCGAGGCGGTGCAGCGATCATCCTGTGCTCGCCGTGCTGCCACAAAGAGTTGCGTCCGCAGCTGCTGAGCCCGCACCCGCTGCGGCCGATCCTGCAGCATGGCGTGCACCTGGGCCAGCAGGCTGAGATGCTGACCGACAGCCTGCGTGCGATGCTGCTCGACGCCTGTGGTTACGACACGCAGGTGTTCGAGTTCGTCGCGCTCGAGCACACGCAGAAGAACAAGATGATCCTGGCCGTGAAGCGCGCACAGCCGCGGCCCTCTGACGCGGTGTGGGCGCAGATCGACGACATCAAAGCTTTCTACGGCATCCGCGACCAGTGCCTGGAGGCGCTGCTGCGCGCCGAGGGTCGTGCACCGGCCGGGGCGCTGAGCGCGCAACCCTGACAAGGGCAATCCCTGTCGTGCAGGGGGTGCCATGTCGCACCACAATTCGGTGGATGGACACGCTGCCGACCGACCTCACCGGGGTGCCGCTCTTTCCGCTGCAATGCGTGCTGTTCCCTGGCGGGTACCTGCCGCTTCGCATCTTCGAGGTGCGCTACCTGGACATGATCGGGCGCGCTCACAAGGCGGGCTCGCCATTCGGCGTGGTCTGCCTGACAGAAGGCCGCGAGGTGCGCACCGCACCGTCCCGCAGCGTCGCAGGCAGCCGGCGCGGCGACAGCTTCCCGCACGAGGCATTTCACGAGATCGGCACTCTGGCCCGCATCACCCAGCTGGATCGGCCGAACCCCGGCCTGATGACGATCAGCTGCACCGGCACCCAGCGCTTTCGCATCCGCTCGCGTGAGCAGTTGACGCACGGCCTGTGGGTGGCCGATATCGAGCTGCAGGGAGACGATATCGACGTCGCCGTGCCGAGCGATCTGGAGGCCGCGGTGACGACGTTGCGAGAGGTCGTCAAGGGGCTGGTCGATCGGGCCGGCGATTCGGCGGAGATGCCGTTTCAGCCGCCCTACCGCTGGGACGACTGTGGCTGGGTCGCCAACCGCTGGTGCGAGTTGCTGCCGCTGGGCGCGGAACACAAACAGCGCCTGATGACGCTGAACAACCCGTTGCTGCGGCTGGAGCTGGTGGCCGACGTGCTCGATCAGACGGGCTTGGCGAAGTCGCTGTCGGGCCGGGCCTGAGCCGCACGGCGCCATCAGGCGCCAGCGCAGGCCGGGGGGGGGCTCAGCGCACCGTGTCTTCTGACGGTTTGCGCGCCGCCAGCAGGTCGGCGCGGGTATAGGGCTTGCTACGGCCCGAGACCGCGAGCGCCAGCCGCGTCACCCAGCCGTGGGTGGTCGACGGCGGCGCCGCGGTGAGGGTGCTGCCCAGCCAGACGCACACCACCACCGGCAACCACAGCGTGTGACGCGCCGGCGGCGCTCGTTCGACGATCGCGGCGACTGCGGTGGCCATCCCGCCAACCAGCAGCCCCGCCACCACCTCGGACCAGGAATGCGCCTCGACAGCCACCCGCGACACGCCCACCAGCAGCGCCAGCGCGATGCCGGCGGCCAGACCCAGGCCTTGCCAGCGCGCCGCCCGCAGGCCGGTCAGCGCGCTCGCGATGGCGACGCCGGTCAACGGGTAGATCGCCGCCGCAAACATCGAGTGACCGGACACACCGGTGAAGTCCAGCGCCGGCCAACCCAGGCCCCAGCCTAGGAACGCGACCTTCGACGCCGTCGTCACCGCGACCGCGGCGAACAAGCCCACCAGCCAGACGACCGCCAGCTGGGTCGAGCGTTCGCGCCAGCCGAACCACAGTGCCACCATCAAGGCGGCAGGCAACATGATCTGTGCTTCGCCGAGGCGGGTGATGAGTTTCCAGAAGGCGATCGACAGCATCAGTGACATGGGCGGATGCTAAGCGCTGACCAAGCCGGCGCCTGTGGTCGGCCGTTGCCGAGCGGGTCCTCTGCGCCGTGATGCGCGACAAGGGTCACGAACGCGTTGCTGGCGTGAAAGATGTACACCCGCAAGTCGGGTGAACGCCGGGAAAGCGGCTGGTTTTCGCCCGATCTCGGCACCACACTCTCCCCATGGAAACTTATTATGATCACAGTGTTGTTGGTCTTGATGCTGGCACAGTGCCGGCGCAGCCGTTGATTTCCAGGGCACAGACATCATGAGCTTTTTCGGATGGGGTGAGCGCCATGCCCGAAGCGCGGGCACCAAGGCGCCCCTTGCACGCCGACCCGCGGCAGAGCCGACCAGCGAGTCAGGCTGGCAACGTCTGCGCGAGCAGCCACGCCCTCACGACCAGATGTTGTCGTCATTTGCCATGACCTGGCGCGACTCGCTGCAGCAGCAGCACCGGCCGACACAGCTCTGCGCGTTGTTTCCGCGCGTGGCCAACCGGCTGGCGCTGTGCTGGAACGACGCGGTGCTGGCGTCGCGGGTGCTCGACGAGCTGGTGGTCGACAAGCGCCGCAACCGTGCCGGCTTTCCGCGCGAGGTGTCGCAGGAGCTGATCCGGCTGCGCCTGCTGCGACCTTCGCGCCCCGGCAGCACCAGCGGGTTCGCATCGCTGTGGGACTCCAGCGGCATGGCCAGCTGCGACCGTTGATCGGCCTGCGGCGGCCTCCCGCAGAGCCGCTGCACGCGGCTGGTTCAGTGCAGGGTCTGCCCGACAGGGGCGGTGCCACGGGCCCGTTGTTCGCGCCAGTCGGGCGATACCAGGCCATGCGGAACGTAGCCCTTGGTGTCCAGGCACCAACCCTCGGTTGCGTCGGCATCGCCCAGCGGCTCGATGCGCAGGCCATCGGGCACCAGCCGGTCGACCACCGCGCGTTGCACCAGTGACTCGCATTGCGGGGCGCTCAGCAGTGTTGCGAAATAGACCCAGCGCTGCATCACCACCGCATGGCCCCAAGCATCTTCGACCGCCCAGCGCACGCGCTGCGGGTCGGTGGACCGGCCTGCTTCCAGCACACGCGGCAGCCAGGTCTGGAAAAACGAGCGGAACGCACGTCGCGTGGCCGACCCCCGCAGCAGCGCCTCGATCGCGTTGATGCGCTGGCTCCAGCCGGAGCTCAGCAGCTGCTGGCTGATGAAAGCCTGCAACGCCTGCGCAGGGTTGAACAGGCGCAGCCGGTTCGGCGGCAGCACCAGCAGCGGCAACTCGCACGCCCGTGCATGCGCCAGCGGTTCGACGTAGCTGCACAACACCGCGATGCGGCCCCATTGGGCCGCATTCAGCCCCTCGTGTTGCGGCGCCGTTGTGTTGCCGCGGATCGCCTCCGCTTCCAGCCGGCGGGCGATCGCTATCGCGGCCTCGAAGCCGTGCGCCGCTTTCGCGAGGTTGGCGCGCGCGCTCATCACGACCAGATTGCCCCCTGCGTAGCCAGCGTCGTGGCGCACCCGGTCGATCGTGGTGCCATGGCCGTGGTCGGCCGGGTGGTCCAGCACCGCGCGGGTGATCGGGCAGTGGCTGGTGGCCAACTGGCGCAGGTGGTGCGGCGTGACCTGGAACAGCTCGACGTTGCGCCCGCGCAGCCAAGCGTGCAGCCGCAGTTGCAGCCACTGGCGCACCGCTGCTGTGGGCGTCAATGTGCGTGTACCAAAGGTGGCCGCGCCGGCCAACCAGCCGTTGCGCAGCGGCGAGGGTTCATGCGCATACGGCGCAGGCGGTGTGATGCCGTGGTGCGCGTGGTCCCAACCGAGGTCGAAGCCGATCTGCTGATGGTTCGTCAGCGGCGCCGCGGGGGCAGGCCGACCGGTGCAGGGGTGAACGATGGCGGCCAGGTCAGCGGGGAAAAGATCGCGGGTGCTCAGGTTGGTGGTCATGGCGAACTCCGGGTGACGCAGCGACATGCCGCGATGACCTCAGTGTGTCCACCCACTCGCTCATCCGGTGAGCCAGCCGGAGAGAGGGCAGAATAATTTCATTTATGCTTGGTCGGTCAGAGGCTCATCTGGTGAGCCACCGATGTGTTATTCCAACGGGTTGTGGAGTCGTCGATGAACCGAACCGAGCGTTTCTACAAGATCGAACTGCTGCTGCGCAGCCGCGGCTGCGTCAGCTTTGACGCGCTGCAGGCCGAGCTGTCGGTGTCGCCTGCGACGCTCAAGCGTGATCTGCAGTACCTGCGCGACCGCATGGGTGCGCCGATCGCCTATGACCGCGCCGACAACGGCTACCGCTTCGAGGCGCCAGCGCCTGGTGTGGGTAGTGCGGCGAAGCCCATCCACCACGAGCTGCCGGGCATGTGGTTCAGCGAGCGTGAATTGCATGCGCTGCTGACGATGCACCAGCTGATGGCCGGGCTCGACGACGACGGCGTGCTGGCCCGCCACCTGCAGCCGATGATGGACCGGCTGCAGGGGCTGCTGGGCGCTGACGAGACCGAGGCCCGCGAGCTGGTGCGCCGCGTCAAGCTGATCGGCACCGCGCGCCGCCGTGTGCCGAGCCGGCATTTCGAGCTGCTGGGCAGCGCGCTGGTGCAGCGCAAGCGGGTCTGGCTGCGCTACTTCAAGCGCAGCGATCGCACGAACAGTGAGCGTGAGGTGTCGCCACAGCGACTGGTCAACTACCGCAACACCTGGTATCTCGACGCATGGTGCCATGCCAGCGACGGGCTGCGCCGCTTTGCCCTCGATGCGGTTCAGCAAGCGCGTGCGCTCGACACCCGCGCCAAGCCGGTGGCGCTGAAAGACCTGGAAGCCGAGCTCGATGCAGGCTACGGCATCTACGGCGGTGCCGGTGCGAAAGTGAAGTGGGCGACGCTGGTGTTCGAAGCCGATGCGGCGCAGTGGGTGGCCAACGAGGAATGGCACCCGCAGCAAACCTCGCGCTGGTTGGGTCCGACCGAAGGCGAAGGCCGCTACGAACTGAAGGTGCCCTACGTCGACGCGACCGAGCTGATGATGGACATCCTGCGCCACGGCGACAGCGTGCGTGTGGCCAGTGACAAGGCTCTGGCGAGCGCGGTGGCGAAGCGGCTGCACCAGGCGGCGGCGTTGTACGCTTGATGCACCGACTGCTGCTGCGACGGGATCTCCCATTGCCGCGCGCCCACTGAAAAGGAAGCGACATGAAAGCCATCTGGAACGGCGTGACCCTGGCCGAGAGCGACGACACCGTGGTCGTCGAGGGCAACCACTATTTCCCGGCCGAAAGCCTGAACCGCGACTACGTCACCTTCAGCAACCACCGCACCGGCTGTGCGTGGAAGGGCCAGGCGCACTACTACAGCCTGATGGTCAACGGCGACATGAACGAGAACGCGGTCTGGTACTACCCCGAGCCCACCGAAGCGGCCGCGCAAATCAAGGGACGCGTCGCGTTCTGGAAGGGTGTGAAAGTCGAGTGACTGTGTCGCCCGTTCGTCCGGCTCCACGCCGGCAATTCATTGCCGGCCTCGCCGCCCTGGCAGGCAGCGCCGCCATACCCGCCTGGGCCGAGAAATTGCAGGCGATCGGAGCGCCGCAGCGCTTCGACTACGCCGCCTTGAAGGGCCAGGCGCAGGCGCTGTCGCGCAAGCCTCACGAAAGGCCGCGCGCGGCTTTGCCGAAGGAAATCGAGGCGCTGGACTGGGACGCCTACCAGGCGATCCGATTCCGCCCCAACCACGCACTGTGGCGCGACGACAAGCTGCGCTTTCAGGCGCAGTTCTTTCACCTCGGGCTGTATTTCAAGTCGCCGGTGCGGCTGTATGAACTGGCTGACGGCCAGGCGCAGGAGCTGGCCTATGTGCCCGAGATGTTCGACCACGGCAAGAGTGGGCTCGACCATGCGAAGCTGCCGCGCGACCTCGGCTTCGCCGGCTTCCGGCTGAACTTCCACACCGACCTGCAGCGCGACATCACCGCCTTCCTGGGTGCGAGTTATTTCCGCGCGGTCGGCGGCGAGTGGCAGTACGGGCTGTCGGCTCGAGGCCTCGCGATTGATACCGGCGCGCCGAAGCCGGAGGAGTTTCCGGACTTCACAGGCTTCTGGCTGGAGCGCCCGGCCGTGGGCTCGAACAGCGTCACGGTGTACGCGTTGCTCGACTCGCCCAGCGTGACCGGCGCCTACCGTTTCGTCATCACGCCGGGCGACACGCAGATGATGGACATCGATGCGGCGCTCTACCCGAGAACGACGATCGATCGCCTCGGCATCGCGCCGTGCACCAGCATGTTCCAGACCGGTGAGAACGACCGCCGCATGGGCTACGACTGGCGCGGCGAGATCCATGACAGCGACGGCCTCGCGATGTGGACCGGCAACGGCGAATGGATCTGGCGCCCGCTGACCAACCCGCGCCAGCTCGCCTTCAACGCCTTCCAGGACAACAACCCGCGCGGCTTTGGCCTGTTGCAGCGCGACCGCGCCTTCGACCACTACCAGGACGACGGCGTGTTCTACGAGAAGCGGCCCTGCCTGTGGGTCGAGCCGAAATCGGGCTGGGGCGCGGGCTCGGTGCAACTGGTCGAGATCCCGACGGTGGACGAGACCTTCGACAACATCGTCGCGTTCTGGAACCCGGCGCGCAAGCCCCGGGCGGGCGAGGAGCTGCTGCTGGGCTACCGGCTCTACTGGGGTGCGCAGCCGCCCGCCCAGCCGTCGCTGGCCAGGTGTGTCGCCACGCGCACCGGCCTGGGCGGTGTCGTCGGCAAGAAGCGCACGTATTTTTCGTGGCGCTTCGCGGTCGATTTTTCCGGCGACGATCTGGCGCTGATGGGTGCGAATGCGGCAGTGACGGCCGTGATCACCGCGTCAGCCGGCGCCCGCATCGAAACCACGTCGGCGCGGCCATTGCACGCGGTGCGCGGCTACCGGGCCTTGTTCGATGTGGTGCCCACCGCGTCGACCGACCCGATCGAGTTGCGGCTGTACCTCAGCTGTGAGGGGCAGTCGCTGACTGAAACCTGGCTTTATCAGTGGGCGCCGCCGGCTGTCGCTGAACGTACGTTGTACTGACTGTTTGACTTGCCGTCGGCGCCTGCTTTGTGAGACCGCGCCGGGAATCCGCCCCGGCGGGCGGGTTACTTTTTTCTGCGGGGCCAGAAAAAAGTAACCAAAAAAGAGGCCCTGAACACCAGCCATTTGGCTGTCACGCTGCGGCTACAGGCGAACGGCAAAGGCTCTGGCA
>JANXTP010000335.1 GCA_025352345.1 Burkholderiales bacterium
CCGGAATGAGTGCCGTCGGCGACTGCCCCTTTTGCGCCTTGCCCGACGAACGCGTCCTGCTTCGAAACGCACGGGCGGTTGTGGTGCGCGATGCATACCCGGTCAGCCCGGGCCACACGCTGGTGATCCCCGTGCGGCATCTCGCGTCGTTCTTTGATTCCACATCAGAGGAACGCGTTGCCATGCTGTCGGTGCTGGACGCCGCGAAGGAACGCCTTCAGTCAGATTTCGGCCCCACCAGCTACAACATTGGCATCAATGATGGCCCGGCTGCTGGGCAGACCATCGGCCACCTTCACATCCACCTGATCCCCCGGTATATCGGCGACCGTCCGGACCCGCGCGGCGGCGTCCGGTGGGTCATCCCGGACAAGGCCGACTTCTGGACGGGGACTCGCTGACATGAATAGAGCCACCGAGGTCCTGGACGCTTTCGAGAACATCCGCCGCGCACAGCGCGCAGGCGTGTACGCGCCGCACAAGCCGCTGCTCATCCTGTTGGCGCTGGCGCGCGTGCAGCGCGGCGAACCGCGCTTGGTCGAGTTCACGGCCATCGATGGCGCGCTGAAGCAGCTGCTGGCCGAGTTCGGCCCCAGCAGCGCCGCCAAGTCACGCCACTATCCGTTCTGGCATCTCGCGACCGACGGACACGGCGCGCTGTGGAACCTGAGCGGCCCGCGCGAGGTGCTGAAGCGCCCCGCCGGGGCCACGCCCAGCCTGGGCGAGCTGCGCGAACAGCACATCAAGGGCGGCTTCCCGCCAGAGATCGACGAGGCCTTGCGCCATATCCCCGGCTTGCTTCAGGCCGTGGCGACGCGCGTACTCGATACCTGCTTCCCGGGCACCTTGCATACCGATATTGCGGCGGCCCTCGGCCTGGATCTCGATGGGCCCACGGTGCTCCGAGATGCCGTGCCGGTTGCTGCCGAGTACACCACCACCGAACGCCGACGACGCGATCCCGCCTTTCGCGAGCGTGTGCTGCGCGCCTATGAGTACCGGTGCTGCGTCTGCGGTTTCGACCTGCGCATCGGACATACGCCCGCAGGCCTCGAAGCAGCACACATTCAATGGCATCACGTGGGCGGACCCGACATCGAGGCCAACGGCCTTTCGTTGTGCTCGCTGCACCACAAGCTCTTTGACCTCGGGGTCTTCACGATCGAACCCTCGGCGCACCGGGTCATCTTCAGCCAGCATGCGATCAGTGGAGACCGGGGCACCGCTGGCGAACTTCAGTTTCATGGTCGCCGAATCCATTCGCCTCAGCACACCGACATGCTGCCGGCCGCCGAGTTTCTCGGATGGAATGCTTCAAACGCCTTCAAGACACCGGCGCGCCGAGTCGAGCGGACCGACCGTGGCGCTGCCCCCGGCGCAGCACGCTGAACTTCCTGAAACGGTCGCACGGGCAACGGTCCTCGGTGTCCGTTGGGCCACATGAGCGTAGGTTCTGAAGCCATTGCCGCAAGTACGTCCTCGGCCAGTCTAGGATCGATTCAGGTGCGCTTGCCAGTCACCGAGCCTGAAATCAATGGTGGCCTCTCGGCGCTGACTTCCCTGCTCGACCGCCCGCGACCCGCCGGCGCTGGCACCGGCACCGGCACCGGCACCGGCAGCGGCAGCGGCACCAGCGGCGGCGGGGGCTGAGCGCCTATGCAGCTCCGCAACGAGGCCTATCTTTTCTCGGCCACCGACCTGGTCGGCTTTCTGGAGTGCGAGCACCTGACCGTACTCGACCTGCAGAACCTTCACGACGCCGGTGCTCGGACGGCGAAGGTTGCGCCTGACGAGGCGGCTGCGCTGATTGCCCGCAAGGGCGACGAACACGAGCGCGCGTACCTGGACCGCCTGCGAGCAGATGGCCGTGCGGTGGTCGATATCGCTGCCGACGCGGGCAGCGTCGATGACAAGGTGGTGCGCACGCTGGTTGCCATGCGTAGCGGCGCCGAGGTCATCTACCAGGCGACGCTGCGCGATGGACAACTGTTCGGCCATGCCGACTTTCTGATGCGGGTCGATGGCGAGGCGTCGGACCTCGGACCGTGGCGTTACGAGGTGGCCGACACCAAGCTCGCGCGTTCAGCGAAGGCCAAGTTCCTTGTGCAGCTGGCGTTCTATAGCCACCTGCTCGCGCTGGCACAGGGCACGGAACCGAGGCTGATGCATGTGGTGCTGGGCGATCAAACCGAACGAGCGTTTCGGTGCGCCGACTACATGCACTATTTCCGCGCGCTGCTGGCCCGCTTCCTGGCGCGTGTGCAGGTCCTGGCAGGCGCCGCCGTCCCGGCAACCTACCCGCTGCCTTGCGCGCATTGCGACCTGTGCCACTGGCGCGAGCGCTGCGAGGCGCAGCGTGTGGCAGACGACCATCTGTGCCAGGTGGCGAACATCTCGCGAATCCAGTGGGCCAAGCTGGAGGCCCAGGGCGTCGACACACTGGCCAAACTGGCGACACTGCCAGTGGGCACCATTGTCCCAAGGATGCACGGTGACCTGCTTGCAAGGCTGCAATCGCAGGCCGCACTACAGGACGGTGCGCGCCGAACCGGCAAGCGCGAAGTGCTGGTGTTGCCGCCGGACCCCGAAGCCCGGCGAGGCTTCCATCGCCTTCCAGCGCCGCATGGCGGAGACATGTTCTTCGACATGGAGGGCGATCCGCTGGAAGACGGCGGATTGGAGTACCTGTTCGGGGTCTGGTTCCTCGAGTGTGGCGACTGGACATTCAGAGCGTTCTGGGCGCACAGCCGAGCCGAGGAGCGCGTCGCCTTCGAAGAGTTCATCGACTTCGTGACCCGGCGGCGCCAGCACTTCTCTGGTGCGCACATCTACCACTACGCCAGCTACGAAGAGACCGCGCTCAAGCGTCTGGCGAGCTGGCACGCGACGCGTGAGATGGAAGTCGACAACCTGCTGAGGCAGGGTGCGCTGGTCGATTTGTACAAGGTGGTACGCGAGGGCATTCGCATCTCTGAGCCGAGCTACTCGATCAAGTACGTCGAACACTTCTACCGGCCCGCGCGCTCGGGCGACGTGCAGAACGCAGGTGCGAGCATCGTTTACTACGAACGCTGGCGCGAGACGCGAGATGCGCAGTTGCTGCGGGACATCGAGGACTACAACCGCGACGATGTGGTGTCGACCCAGCAACTGAGGGACTGGCTGCTCACGTTGCGGCCCGCCGACATCGCCTGGAAAATCCATGCGCCGGCTGCGACTGCGGCCGCGGCCGCGGCCGCGGATGATGGCGGCGATGTTCCCGCGCTCACCAGGGCGCAAGAGGCCGAACTGCGGTTGGTGCCGTACCGAGAACGTCTTGTCGATTCGCTGCCCGCTGAGCGCAGCCAGTGGACGGTGGACCATCACGCTGGCGAGCTGACCTATCAACTGCTGGACTTTCACCGGCGCGCCGACAAGCCAGCGTGGTGGGCGCTGTACGCGCGTATGGACATGGCCGAAGACGAGCTGATGGACGACCCGGAATGCCTGGCCGGTCTGCAGCTCGACCTTGCGAATCCGCCGGCGCTGGAGAAGCGCTCCCTGGTCTACACCTACCTCGCGCCCGAACAGGAGACCAAGCTCTCGACAGGCGACGAATGCACGCGGGCAGATACGGCCCAGATGATCGGCAAGCTCGCCTTCGACGAGGCCAGCCGGCGGGTCCGGTTGAAGATTGGGCCGAAGAAGGAACCGCTTCCTCAGCGCCTGAGCATCGGGCCCTCGGGGCCGATCGAGTCCAAGGTTTTGGTCAATGCGCTCTACCGGTTTGCCGATAGCCTGATTGCCCAGGATGGTCGGTACGTGGCACTCCAGCGGCTGCTGCGGCGCGAGCCACCTCGACTCAGCGGTTGGTCCGCCGGCCAGCCCGCCATCGGCCCAGGGCAAGACATCCTCGCGGGCAGTCTGGCGGCGGTGCAGTCTATGGATCAGACCTGCCTGTACGTTCAGGGTCCACCCGGTTCTGGCAAGACCTACACCGGCTCCCGCATGATCGCGAGCCTGCTGGCCAAAGGCTGGCGCGTCGGCATCATGTCGAACAGCCACAAGGCGATCAACCACCTGCTGGCGGACGTGATGGAGGTGGTGGTCGAGCAAGGGCAGGCGGTGCGTGCGGTCAAGAAGTCCACGGCGGGGCGTCCGGAGTCGGAGTTCCAGGGTGCGGTCGGAACGGTCGAGAACGTCTTCTCGAACGACGACGTTTGGGCTTCCGGAGCGCAGTTGGTGGCGGGCACAGCTTGGCTGTTCGCTGATCCGGCTGCAGACCAGATGTTTGACGCTCTGTTCGTTGACGAGGCGGGGCAGGTCGCGATGGCGAATCTGATCGCCGCCGGCACCTGCGCGCGCAACGTCGTGCTCCTGGGTGACCAGATGCAGCTCAGCCAGCCGGTCCAGGGCGTACACCCGGGCCGTTCGGGTGACTCGGCGCTTGACTACCTGCTGGACGGGACCGCCACGATTGCGCCGGACAGGGGCATCTTCCTGGCCACCAGCTTTCGGATGCACCCGGGCGTGTGCCGGTTCATCTCCGACGCGGTGTACGACGGCCGGCTTGAGCCTGAGGCGGGGAATGTGCGCCGCGTGCTGGTTCTGAATGACGGTGCGCATCCCTTGCTGCGCGCGGCCGGCATCGTTCATGCGCCGATCCAGCACGAAGGCTGCTCCCAAGGTAGCGAGGCGGAGGCCACGCTCGTTCGCGAGGTCTACGCCAGCGCGCTCCAACAGCGGTACACAGACCGGGACGGCGTTGAGCACCCGATGTCGCCCGAGAACATCCTGGTGGTGGCGCCCTACAACGTGCAGGTGAACCTGCTGAAGCGCGTTCTGCCGGACGGCGCACGCGTCGGCACGGTGGACAAGTTCCAGGGACAGGAGGCGGAACTCGTGATCGTGTCGATGACGACGTCCAGCGAGCAGGATCTGCCACGCCATATCGAATTTCTGTATAGCAAAAACCGTCTCAACGTGGCCGTCTCTCGCGCCAAGTGCCTGGCGATCGTGATCGCCAACCCGGCGCTGACGGCTATCAAATGCCACACGCCGGAGCAGATGGCGTTGGTCAACACGTTGTGCTGGGTCGCGGAGGCCGGGCGGCTGTGATGTGGCACATGGCTTCTGATCTGCCAATCGAGAGCCCGGCCCGAGGACTGTCGGGAAGGCGTTTCCTACCCCCAATGGCTACTCCCAAGTCATACGCAACACTCTTGGTTTTGTGTCGATTTTTGCATATGATCCGGGAATGGCTTCCCTTGAGCAATTCGCCGACGACAAGCTGGCCCACGGCCGCGCCTACTTCTCCCGCGAAGAAGCGCTGGCCGCGCTCGAACTCAAGCCCGAAGCCCTCGCCGCAGCCATCACCAGGCTGGTGAACAGGCGCCGGCTGGCTAACCCCCGCCACGGCTTCTATCTCGTCCTGCGTCCCGAAGACCAGATGGCCGGCGCCCCCGATCCGGTGCGCTGGATCGATCCCCTGATGAAGTATCAGGGCCTCGACTACCGCATCTCACTGTTGCGCGCAGCGGCCTTCCACGGCGCGTCGCACCAAGCCGCCATGGTATTTCAGGTCGTCGCGCCGAAGCAATTGCGCGACTTCGAGATCGGCCGTCACCGCCTCCAGTTTCTCTGCCAGGCGCCCGAGGCCTTCGCGCGCGTGAACCAGCCCGATCAACTCGACCAGATGAAGAGCGATGCCGGCTTCGCCAAGGTGGCTGGCGTCGAGCTGACGCTGCTGGACTGCGCCCGGTACTTTCACAAGGCGGCCGGCATCAACGGTGCGGCGCAGATCGCCAAGGACATCGGCGCCAAGGCCGACCCGCGCACGCTCGCGAAGGCCGCCGCCGCATACGAGAACTCGTCAGTGCGCCGGCTCGGCTATCTGCTCGACCAAGCGGGCCATCTGCGCCAAGCCAAAGCGCTGGAACCCTTCGTCAAGAAGGCGAAGACGGCCGTGCCGTTGGACCCTTCCGTCAAGCCCCTGATCGAGTCGCTTGCCGGTACCCACGAGAAAGACGCCAAGTGGAAGCTCGTGATCAATGAACCCGTTGTGATCGACTCTTGATTCCGCGTGCCTACATTCAAGCCTGGAGCGCAAAGGCGCCGTGGCCCGACGCTCGGCAGATCGAACA
>JANXTP010000405.1 GCA_025352345.1 Burkholderiales bacterium
TGATCGGCCCGAAGAACAGGGCGCTCATGACGGGCCTCCGGCAGCTTTCGCAGCCTCGGGGCGTTCGACGGTCGGTTGCATCTTGACCAGCCGCACCCGATCGACCTTCTTCGCCTTGACCTGGTCGGACGCGTCGGTGTGCTTGCTGTCCTTGCGCTGGCGCAAGGTCAACGCGATCGCCGCGATGATCGCGACCAGGAGAATCACTGCCGCGATTTCCAGCGGGTAAAGGTACTGGGTATAGATCTCAATGCCCAGCAGTTTGGTGTTGCCGAGCTTCAGGTCACCGACATCCGGCGCCGGCGCGCTGGGCAGGTTGAAGCCCGGGATCAGCACCGCCGCCATCTCCAGCGCGATGACCAGACCAACCAGCCCCGCCACCGGCGCGTGCTTCCAGAAGCCCTTACGCAGCGTGTCGACATTGATGTCGAGCATCATCACGACGAACAGGAACAGCACCATCACTGCACCGACATAGACCAGGATCAGCGCGATCGACAGGAACTCGGCGCGCAGCAGCATCCACACGCAGGCAGCAGAGAAGAACGCGAGCACCAGAAACAGCGCCGCATATACCGGGCTGCGCGCGGTGATGACTCGGAAGCCCGCGAACAGCAGCACAGCAGAGAAGAGATAAAAAAGCGCAGGGGTCGTGATCATGGGGTCTTGGGGCTCGTCGTCGATCCGCTGCAAACCAACGCATCAGGCGAGCGGCACTCGAAGGAGAAAGCGGCCATCAGGCACTCTCACCGGTAGCGAGCGTCGGCCTCCTTGTTGGCTGCGATTTCGGGTTCATAGCGATCACCGATCGCCAACAGCATGTCCTTGGTGAAATACAGGTCGCCGCGTTTCTCGCCGTGGTATTCGAAGATGTGGGTCTCGACGATCGAATCGACCGGACAGCTTTCCTCGCAGAAGCCGCAGAAGATGCACTTGGTCAGGTCGATGTCGTAGCGAGTGGTGCGGCGTGAGCCGTCGTCGCGCACCTCGCTCTCGATCGTGATCGCCAGTGCCGGGCACACCGCTTCGCACAACTTGCAGGCGATGCAGCGCTCCTCGCCGTTCTCGTAGCGTCGCAGCGCATGCAGGCCGCGAAAGCGCGGGCTCTGCGGCGTTTTTTCTTCCGGGAACTGCACGGTGATCGTGCGCTGGAAGAAGTGACGCCCGGTGAGTTTGAAACCCTTCAGCAGTTCGAGCAGCAGGAAGCTCGACACAAAATCCTTGATCGAAGTGGCAGTGGTCATGTCAGTGTCGCCCGGCCGCCCGAAGGCACTGACGCGCCCCTCGGGGGGCAGTGAATGAAATGAGCGTGGGGGCTGTCATGTCAGGCCTTCCAGATGTTCCATGGGGATTCGATCCACAGGCCCACGACGACCAGCCAGATCAGCGTCAGCGGGATGAAGATCTTCCAGCCCAGACGCATGATCTGGTCATAGCGGTAGCGCGGAAAGCTCGCGCGCACCCACAAGAACAGCGTGCACATCGCAAAGGTCTTGCCGAACAGCCAGAACCAGTTCCAGAACCACATCGTCTGCACGATCCAGTCGGGTGTGCTCACGCCCAGTGCCGAGAACGAGATCGGCGACATCCAGCCGCCGAGGAACATCACGCAGGCCAGCGTCGAGACCAGGATGATGTTGGCGTACTCGGCCAGGAAGAAAATGGCGAATCCCATGCCCGAGTACTCGACCATGTGTCCCGCGACGATTTCCGATTCGCCTTCGACCACGTCGAACGGATGGCGGTTGGTCTCGGCGATGCCGGCAATCACATAAACGACGAAGATCGGAAACAGCGGCAGCCAGTTCCAGCTGAGGAAAGTGACGCCCCGGTCGGCGAACAGGCCGCGGCCTTGCGACAGCACGATCTCGGTCATGTTCAGGCTGGCCGACACCATCAGCACGACGACCAGCGCGAAGCCCATCGCGATCTCGTAGCTGACCATCTGGGCCGAGGCGCGCAACGCGCCGAGGAAGGCGTATTTCGAGTTCGAGGCCCAACCGGCAATGATCACGCCGTAAACCTCCATCGAGGTGACGGCCATCAGGAACAGCAGGCCGGCATTGATGTTGGCCAAGGCGGCTTCGGGGCCGAAAGGCACCACTGCCCAGGCGGCCAGCGCCGGCATGATGGTCATCACCGGGCCGAGAAAAAACAGCCCCTTGTTGGCGGCAGCCGGAACGATGATTTCCTTGAACAGCAACTTCAGGGCATCGGCCACCGGCTGCAGCAGGCCGAACGGGCCGACCCGGTTCGGGCCGGGGCGCACCTGGGTGAAGGCAATCGCCTTGCGCTCCCACAAGGTCAGGTAGGCGACGCAGAGCATCAACGGGACGACCAGCGCGAAGATCTTGATCAGCGACCAGGCGACCGGCCAAGCGCCGCCCAGCAAGGAGGTGCCAACGGTGTGGACGGTATCGAACATGGCTAGTCTCAGCCCTTGAGGACAGGGGTGAGGGAAATGGCGCCGAACATCGCGCCGAGCGTTCGGGTGTGTGCGGTGCCTGACGACACGCGCACGGTGTTCACGGCCAGCGTGTCGTCCAGGCGGGCCGGCAGATCGGCCGTGGCCAGGCCTTGCGACACCCGCACTGCGTCACCGTCGTGCAGTCCGAGTTGCGCCCACAGCGCAGCCGGGATGCCGACCCACGGGGCCCGGGCATCAGCGGTCAGCTGCAACGATGTGGCACGGCGCACCAGCGGGTCGGTTTCGTAGATCGGCACGTCGGCAATCCGTTCCAGGCCAGCGGGCGGTGCTGCGCTGACGACGACCGGCGCATCGACGTGGTTGTTCAAACGGGCCGGGATGGCCGCCACATCGCCCAGCGCTTCGGTGCGCACGTCTTCAGACGTCTCGAAATCGAAGCCCGGCACGTTTAGCATGTTGCCCAGCACGCGCAGCACCTTCCAGGCCGGACGGGTCTCGCCCATCGGCTTGACGACGCCATGGAAGCTTTGCACACGGCCTTCGGCATTGACGAAGGTGCCCGAGGTTTCGGTGAAGGGCGCGACCGGCAGCAGCACGTCGGCGCAGTCCAAGGAGGCGTCGCGGAACGAGGTCAGCGCAACGACCATTTCGGCGCCTTGCAGTGCGGCCACCGCGGCGGCCGGGTTGGCGCCATCGCGGTCGGGCTCGACGTTCAGCAGCAGGCAGGCCTTCAGCGCACCACCGAGCATTTGCGCCGCGTTCAGACCGCCGGCAGCCGGCTGCGCACCGACGAGCTGGGCACCGACGGTGTTCGCATCCGCCGTCAGATCGCCGACCGACGCCCCGGTCTGCTCGCCGATCCACTGCGCCAGCATCATCAGGCTGGCGGCAGCAGGATGCTGAACAGCCGCGTTGCCGAGCAGGATGGCCTTGCGTTCGCCAGTCAGCAACGACGCGGCGATGGCCTTCGCCTGCGCTGAGGGTTCCACACCAGCAACTGGTGGCGCAACGTCCTTCGTCACCGCCACTGCGGCAGCGATCTCGGCCAGGGCGGACACCCACCCGCTCGGGGCTGCGGTCAGCGTGGTGGTGACCGGCATCAGCCAGTCGTCATGCACCGCGTGCAGGCTGTGGATGCGCGCGCCACGGCGAGCCGCCTGTCGCAGGCGCTGCGCGAACAGCGGGTGGTCCTTGCGCAGGAACGAACCGACGACCAGCACGCGCTGCAGCGTGGACAGCGACGCGATCGAGGTGCCCAGCCAGCGCACGCCCTGGCGGTGCACCGAGAAGTCCGACTGCCGCAGACGGTGGTCGATGTTGTCGCTGCCCACTCCGCGCACCAGCTTGGCCAGCAGGTGCAGTTCCTCGACGGTGCTGTGCGTCGAACCCAGCGCCCCGATGCTGGCGGCGCCGTGGTCGGCCTTGATCTGTGCGAGGCCATTGGTGACGTATTGCAGCGCCGTCGTCCAGTCGACCGATTTCCAGTCACCGCCCTGCTTGATCATCGGTGTCGTCAGACGCAATTCGCTGTTGACGGCCTCGTACGAGAAACGATCGCGGTCGGCGATCCAGCATTCATTGACGTTTTCGTTTTCCAGCGGCACGACGCGCATCACCTTGCCCGACTTGACCTGAACGATCAGGTTGGCACCGGTGCTGTCGTGCGGCGACACCGACTTGCGACGCGACAGCTCCCAGGTGCGGGCGCTGTAGCGGAACGGCTTGCTGGTCAGCGCGCCGACCGGGCAGACGTCGATCATGTTGCCCGACAGCTCGGAATCGATGGTGTCACCGACGACCGTGGTGATCTCGGAGTGCTCGCCGCGGTGGATCATGCCCAGTTCCATCACGCCGGCCACCTCCTGGCCGAAGCGCACGCAGCGGGTGCAGTGAATGCAGCGGCTCATCTCCTCCATCGAGATCAGCGGGCCGACGTCCTTGTGAAAGACGACGCGCTTTTCCTCGTGGTAGCGCGAGGCCGAGCCGCCGTAGCCCACCGCCAGATCCTGCAACTGGCATTCGCCGCCCTGGTCGCAGATCGGGCAGTCCAGCGGGTGGTTGATGAGCAGGAACTCCATCACCCCCTTGTGCGCCTGCAGCGCCTTGGCGCTCTTGGTGCGCACGATCATGCCCTGCGTCACCGGGGTCGCACAGGCCGGCATCGGCTTCGGCGCCTTCTCGACATCGACCAGGCACATGCGACAGTTCGCCGCAATGCTCAGCTTCTTGTGATAGCAAAAGTGCGGGATGTAGGTTCCGAGCTTGTCGGCGGCATGCATCACCATGCTGCCCTCGACAACCTCGACCTTCTGACCGTCAAGCTGGATTTCAATCATGGCAAGGGGTACGGTCCGTCGACTCAGACGTAAGCCGGCACGAGGCAAGTCTTGTGCTCGACGTGATGGACGAATTCCTGGCGGAAGTGCTTGATCATCGCGCGCACCGGCATCGACGCGGCTTCACCGAGCGCGCAGATGGTGCGGCCCTGGATGTTGTCGGCCACCGAGTTCAGCAGGTCGATGTCTTCCATCTTGCCGCGGCCGTGTTCGATGCGATCGACCATGCGGTGCAGCCAGCCCGTGCCCTCGCGGCACGGCGTGCACTGGCCGCAGCTTTCATGGGTGTAGAAGTAGCTCAGGCGCATCAGGCTCCTGACCATGCAGCGGCTGTCATCGAGCACGATCACCGCACCCGACCCGAGCATCGAGCCCGCCTTGGCGATGGCGTCGTAGTCCATCGTGCAGTTCATCATGACGTCGGCCGGCAGCACCGGTGCCGACGAGCCGCCCGGAATCACCGCCTTCAGCTTGCGGCCGGTGCGCACGCCACCGGCCAGTTCGAGCAGCACCGGAAACGGCGTGCCCAGCGGCACTTCGAAGTTGCCGGGCAGGTTCACATCGCCCGACACCGAGTAGATCTTCGTGCCGCCGTTGTTCGGCTTGCCGACTTCGAGGTAGGGCTGGCCGCCGTTGCGGATGATCCATGGCACCGCGGCGAAGGTTTCGGTGTTGTTGATCGTCGTTGGCTTGCCGTACAGGCCGTAGCTGGCCGGGAACGGCGGCTTGAAGCGCGGCTGGCCCTTCTTGCCTTCCAGCGATTCGAGCAAAGCGGTTTCCTCGCCGCAGATGTAGGCGCCGAAGCCGTGCGACGCGTAAAGCTGAAAATTGAAGTTCGAGCCGAGGATGCCGTTGCCGAGGTAACCCGCGGCACGGGCCTCGGCCAGCGCCGCTTCGAAGCGTTCATACGCGTCGAAGATTTCGCCGTGAATGTAGTTGTAGCCAACACCGATGCCCATCGCGTAAGCGGCAATCGCCATGCCTTCGATGACGATGTGCGGGTTGAACATCAGGATGTCGCGGTCCTTGCAGGTGCCGGGCTCGCCTTCGTCCGAATTGCAGACCAGGTACTTCGGTCCGGGGAACATCCGCGGCATGAAGCTCCACTTCAGCCCGGTCGGAAAGCCCGCGCCGCCACGGCCGCGCAGGCCGGAGGTCTTGACCTCGGCAATCACCTCTTCCGGCGTCATGCCGACGCCTCCGTCTTGCCCGAGGATCTTGCGCAGCGCCTGGTAGCCGCCGCGCGCCACGTAATCGGCCAGGCGCCAGTTGCGGCCGTTCAGGTCGGCGTAGATCTGCGCGCCGATGTGGCGCCCGTGGAAGCAGGTGGCTTCACCGTCGGAATGAAATTGGGAAAGGTCAAGCATGGCAGGCCCCTGGACGACTCAGCGGGACACGTCGGGTTGCGACTTGAGAACATCCACCAACGCGTCCAGCCGCTGGTGGGTCATGAAGCTGCACATCGTGCGGTCGTTGACCAACAGCACCGGTGCATCGGCGCAGGCGCCCAAGCACTCGCTTTGCTGCAGCGTGATCAGACCGTCGGCGCTGGTGCCGCCTTCTTCAATGCCCAGCTTACGGCACAGGTGCTCCAGTGCCTTTCGCCCGTCGCGCAGCTGGCACGGCAGGTTGGTGCAGACATTGATCTTGAAGCGCCCCACCGGCACCTGGTTGTACATGTTGTAGAACGTGGTGACCTCGTGCACCGCGATCGGCGGCATGCCCAGATAGTCGGCCACGCCCTTCTCGGTGTCGGCGGACACGTAGCCCTGTTCCTGCTGCACGATCGACAGGCAGGCAATCACCGCCGACTGCTTCTGGTCGGCCGGGTACTTGGCCACCTCGAACGCGAAGCGCTCCAGCGTGGCTGCGGAAAAGAGGGAAGAAGCTTGCGCGGATTCGCTCACCGGTCGATCTCTCCGAAAACGATGTCCATCGTGCCGATCACCGCGACCGCGTCGGCAATCATGTGACCGCGTGCCATTTCGTCGAGCGCCGCGAGGTGCGGAAAACCCGGGGCGCGGATCTTCAGGCGGTAGGGCTTGTTCGCACCATCGCTGACGATGTAGATGCCGAACTCGCCCTTCGGATGTTCCACCGCTGCATAGGCTTCACCCAAAGGCACGTGGAAGCCTTCGGTGAACAGCTTGAAGTGGTGGATCAGCTCTTCCATGCTCGACTTCATGTCGACGCGCGACGGCGGCGCCACCTTGTGGTTCGAGGTGATGACCGGGCCTGGATTCGCTCGCAGCCAAGCCACGCATTGCTGAATCAACCGGTTCGACTGGCGCATCTCTTCAATGCGCACCAGGTAGCGGTCGTAGGTGTCGCCGTTGACGCCCACCGGGATGTCGAAATCGAGGTACTCGTAGATGTCGTAGGGCTGCTTCTTGCGCAAATCCCATTCGATGCCCGAGCCGCGCAGCATCGGGCCGGTGAAGCCGAGGTTCAGCGCCCGTTCCGGCGACACCACGCCGATGCCGACGGTGCGCTGCTTCCAGATGCGGTTGTCGGTCAGCAGCGTTTCGTAGTCGTCGACACACTTCGGGAAGCGCTTCGTGAAGTCGTCGATGAAGTCGAGCAGCGTGCCATGGCGGTTGTCGTTCAGCGCCGACATCACCTTGGCGTTGCGCACCTTCGAGGCCTTGTACTGCGGCATCGTGTCGGGCAGGTCGCGATAGACGCCGCCCGGCCGGATGTAGGCGGCGTGCATGCGCGCGCCCGAGGCGGCCTCGTACATGTCGAACAGGTCTTCGCGTTCGCGGAAGCAATAGATGAAGATGTTCATCGCACCGCAGTCCAGGCCGTGCGCGCCGAGCCACATCAGGTGGTTCATCAGCCGCGTGATCTCGCTGAACATCACGCGGATGTACTGCGCGCGCACCGGCACGTCGACACCGAGCAACCGCTCGATGGCCAGGCAGTACGCATGCTCATTGCACATCATCGACACGTAGTCGAGACGGTCCATGTAGGGCAGCGACTGGATGTAGGTCTTGCTCTCGGCGAGCTTCTCGGTCGCACGGTGCAGCAGGCCGATGTGCGGGTCGGCGCGCTGGATCACCTCGCCGTCGAGCTCGAGCACCAGGCGCAGCACACCGTGCGCCGCGGGATGCTGCGGGCCGAAGTTCAGCGTGTAGTTCTTGATGTCGGCCATGTCAGTGCAGACCGCCGTAGTTGTCTTCACGGATGATCCGTGGCGTGACGTCGCTGGGCTCGATGGTGACCGGCTGGTAGATCACGCGCTTCTTCTCGGGGTCGTAGCGCATCTCGACGTGGCCCGAGGTGGGGAAGTCCTTGCGGAACGGGTGGCCGATGAAGCCGTAGTCCGTCAGGATGCGGCGCAGGTCGAGGTGGCCCTCGAAGATGATGCCGTACAGGTCGAAGGCTTCGCGCTCGAACCAGTTGGCCGAGCTCCACACCTCGGTCAACGACGCGATGGCTGGCACCTCGTCATCGATGCAGAACACTTTCAAACGCAAGCGCCAGTTCAGGCTGACCGACAGCAGGTGCGAGACAACGCAAAAGCGCAGACCGTCCCACGGTTCATCGCGATATTCGGAGTAATCGACGCCGCAGAGGTCGATCAGCTGCTCGAAACGCAAGGCCGGGTCGTCGCGCAGCGCCAGCGCCACCTCGAGGTAGTCGGCCGCAGCCACGGTGACGGTGATTTCGCCGCGATCGGCGACGAGCGTCTTCAGCCGTGAGCCCAGTGTGGCCTCGAGGGCCTGCTGCAGCGCTTCTAGATGGGTCATGGGGCGCGATGCAGCAAGCGTCGGTCAGCGAGCGATGGTGTTTTCACGTCGGATCTTGGCCTGCAGTTGCAAGATGCCATACAACAGCGCTTCGGCCGTGGGCGGGCACCCGGGCACGTACACATCGACGGGCACGATGCGGTCGCAGCCGCGCACCACCGAATAGCTGTAGTGGTAGTAGCCGCCACCATTGGCGCAGGAGCCCATGCTCAGCACCCAACGCGGCTCGGCCATCTGGTCGTAGACCTTGCGCAGCGCCGGCGCCATCTTGTTGCACAGCGTGCCGGCGACGATCATCAGGTCACTCTGCCGAGGGCTGGGCCGGAACAGCATGCCGAAGCGGTCGATGTCATAGCGGGCCGCGCCCGCATGCATCATCTCGACTGCACAGCAGGCGAGCCCAAAGGTCATCGGCCACAGCGAGCCGGTCTTCGACCAGTTGATGACGGTGTCCAGGCTCGTCGTGACGAAGCCCTCTTTCAGGACGCCTTCAATGCCCATGGTTCATTCCCAATCCAGCGCTCCTTTTTTCCATTCGTAGGCGAAGCCGACGACCAGGATGCTGAGGAACAACATCATCGACCAGAAACCCGCCATGCCGATCTCGCGCAGCGACACCGCCCACGGGAAGAGAAAGGCAATTTCCAGGTCGAACAGGATGAACAGGATCGCCACGAGGTAGTAGCGAACATCGAACTTCATGCGTGCGTCCTCGAAGGCTTCGAAGCCGCATTCGTAGGGGGAGTTCTTGGCCTTGTCGGGACGATTCGGGCCGAAGACGAAGCCGATGACCTGGGGTACCACGCCCACTGCCACACCGATCAGGATGAACAGGATGACGGGCAGGTAGGGTTCCAGATTCATGGTCGTTGCAGGTCGTGAGCGCCTGCCGGGCTGGAGCAATGAGCACCCTCATGCAACTTGCCAAAGCAAGTGTGGGGCCTGAAAAAAATTCTGGTGCCGTCGGCGAGACTCGAACTCGCACAGCTTTCGCCACTACCCCCTCAAGATAGCGTGTCTACCAATTTCACCACGACGGCCTAGCTTCAAAACCTTGACGCTTACAGTGTCTGGATCGCTTGAGGAGTGGCTCCCCGGACAGCTGCGCATTCTAGCCTCAAAGACGCACGCTTTCCGCGCACGCGCTGCACTGCAACAACGCGGCGTCACGCCGCGCGCGCACCTTACTTCGTCGGCACCGCGCCGGCACCCGATGCGGTCGTCGCAGGTGCCGCAGGCACCGCAACCGCAGAGGCAGCCGGTATCGCAGCGGGCGCAGCGGCGGGCACTTGCGCCGCACCGGTGAGCGGCCCGCTCGCGGCCGGCGCAACCACGCTCGCCTGATCGAGCACGCTGCCCGAAGCGGGTCGCGAACGATCACTGGAGAAATACGCCAGCGCCAGTGTGCA
>JANXTP010000399.1 GCA_025352345.1 Burkholderiales bacterium
CAAGGAAATGGTGATGCCTGGCGACAACGTGAGCATCACGGTCAAGCTGATCAACCCGATCGCGATGGAAGAAGGCCTGCGCTTCGCCATCCGTGAGGGCGGCCGCACCGTCGGCGCCGGCGTCGTGGCGAAGATCATCGAATAAGGAGCGGACATGTCCAAGCAAAAGATCCGCATTCGCCTGAAGGCGTTTGACTACAAGCTGATCGATCAGTCGGCACTCGAAATCGTCGACACCGCCAAGCGCACCGGCGCGATCGTCAAGGGCCCGGTGCCTTTGCCGACGCGCATGCAGCGTTTCGACATCCTGCGTTCGCCGCACGTCAACAAGACCTCGCGCGACCAGTTCGAGATCCGCACCCACCAGCGTCTGATGGACATCGTCGATCCGACCGACAAGACCGTGGACGCGCTGATGAAGCTCGACCTGCCGGCTGGCGTGGACGTCGAAATCAAGCTGCAATAAGTCAGATCGTGAGATAGCGGTTGCGGAACACGCCGCGACTGCTATACTCGTAGGCTTTTCTGGGTACGCCACTTTGGTGGCGTCCCGATCAAATCAGCCCGGCCAATCGATGTCGGGTGTGTGCAACAAAGGTCTCGCTCTGCGGGGCTGGAGAACCATCATGAGTCTAAGCAATCGCCTCGGATTGCTGGGCCGCAAGGTGGGCATGATGCGCATTTTCACGGACGACGGCGACGCCGTTCCCGTGACAGTGCTCGACGTGTCCAACAACCGTGTGGCGCAGATCAAGACCGCAGAGACAGACGGCTACAGCGCGATCCAGGTCGCGTTCGGTACGCGCAAAGCGTCCCGGGTCAACAAGCCGCTGGCCGGGCATCTGGCGAAAGCCGGCGTCGAAGCGGGTGAAATCCTCAAGGAATTCCGCGTGGAAGCCGACGTGGCTGCCAGCTACAAGCCAGGTGCCCAGGTGGCTGTCACGGGTGTGTTCGCCGTGGGCCAGAAGGTTGATGTGCAGGGCACTTCGATCGGTAAGGGCTTCACCGGCACGATCAAGCGTCACAACTTCAAGTCGCAGCGTGCATCGCACGGCAACAGCCGCTCGCACAACGTGCCGGGCTCGATCTCGATGGCGCAGGATCCAGGCCGCGTGTTCCCGGGCAAGAAGATGTCCGGCCACCGCGGTGACGTGACCAAGACGACGCAGAACCTCGACATCATCCGCATCGACGAAGCTCGTCAGTTGCTGCTGGTGCGCGGCGCGGTGCCAGGCTCGAAGAACGGCCACATCGTCGTCTCGCCTGCCGTCAAGGTGAAGGCCAAAGACGCGGCCAATGATCCAGCCAAAAGAGGAGCCAACTGATGCAGCTCGAGCTCCTCAACGCGCAAGGCGAGGCCACGTCGAAAGTCGACGCGCCCGACACCTTGTTTGCCCGCGATTACAACGAAGCGCTGGTGCACCAGATCGTCGTGGCTTTCCAGGCTAACGCACGTCAAGGCACCCGTGCTCAGCTGGATCGCGCCGAAGTCAAGCATTCGACGAAGAAGCCGTGGCGCCAGAAGGGCACCGGCCGTGCCCGCGCCGGCATGACCTCGTCCCCACTGTGGCGTGGCGGCGGTCGGATCTTCCCGAACAGCCCCGACGAGAACTTCACCCAGAAGGTTAACAAGAAGATGTATCGCGCCGGCATGGCCGCGATCTTTTCGCAGTTGGCGCGTGAAGGTCGTCTCGCGGTGATCGACTCGATCGAAGTCGATTCGCCAAAGACCAAGCTGTTCGCTGCCAAGTTGAAGGCGATGGGCCTGGACTCGGTGCTGGTGATTTCGGACCAGGTCGACGACAACCTGCTGCTGGCCTCGCGCAATCTGCGCAATGTGCTGGTGATCGAGCCGCGTCACGCCGATCCGCTGTCGCTGGTGCACTATAAGAAAGTACTGGTCACCAAGGCTGCCATCGAGCAACTCAAGGAGATGCTGGCATGAGCACCGTCGTCAAACATGCTGAAAACCGCCTAGCGCAGATCCTGATCGCGCCGATCGTCAGCGAAAAAGCCACGATGGCCTCGGAAAAGCACAATCAGGTGCTGTTCAAGGTGCTGCGTGATGCGACCAAGCCCGAAATCAAAGCCGCGGTCGAGCTGATGTTCAAGGTCGAAGTCGAGTCCGTTCAAACAGTGCTGCAAAAAGGCAAGGTCAAGAAGTTCGGTCGCTCGATCGGCCGCCGTGACCATGTCAAGAAGGCGTACGTGTCGTTGAAGGCCGGACAAGAGCTCAACATCTCCGGGGAGGCCGCGTAATGGCCGTCGTCAAAGTCAAACCGACATCGCCAGGCCGCCGTGCCGTGGTGAAGGTGGTGCATGCGCACCTCCACAAAGGCAAGCCTGAAGCGTCGCTGCTGGAGCCGCAGTTCCAGCACGCCGGCCGCAACAACAACGGCCACAACACGATCCGTCACAAGGGCGGTGGTCACAAGCACCACTACCGCGTCGTCGATTTCGTGCGCAGCAAGGACGGCATTCCGGCGAAGGTCGAGCGCATCGAGTACGACCCGAACCGCACGGCGCACATCGCTTTGGTGTGCTATGCCGATGGCGAGCGCCGCTATGTGATCGCGCCGCGTGGCCTGGAAGTGGGTCAGACGCTGCTGAGCGGTGCCGAAGCGCCGATCAAGGCGGGCAACACGCTGCCGATCCGCAACATCCCGGTGGGCTCGGTGATCCATTGCATCGAGATGCTGCCGGGCAAGGGCGCGCAGATCGCACGCTCGGCCGGCACCGCCTGCACGCTCTTGGCGCGTGAAGGCACTTACGCCCAGGTGCGGCTGCGCTCGGGCGAGGTTCGCAAGATCCACATCGACTGTCGCGCCACGATCGGCGAGGTGAG
>JANXTP010000006.1 GCA_025352345.1 Burkholderiales bacterium
CGATGAAGGGAATGATGATACCGCCGAGCCCGTAGATCATCAGGTTACGGCGCAACAGCGCACCGGCCCCGATGGCGCGATAGGCCACGCCCTTCAACGCCAGCGGGATCAGCCCGATGATGATAAGCGCGTTGAAGATGATCGCCGACAGGATCGCGCTGGTTGGTGAAAGCTGCATGATGTTCAGCGCCTGCAACTCGGGAAAGGTTGCGACGAACATGGCCGGAATGATCGCGAAATACTTGGCGACGTCGTTGGCGATCGAGAACGTGGTCAGCGAGCCGCGCGTCATCAGCATCTGCTTGCCGATCTCGACCACCTCGATCAGCTTGGTCGGGTTGCTGTCGAGGTCGACCATGTTGCCGGCCTCCTTCGCGGCCTGGGTGCCGGTGTTCATGGCGACGGCCACGTCGGCCTGGGCCAGCGCCGGCGCGTCGTTGGTGCCGTCGCCGGTCATCGCGACCAGCCGACCTTCGGCCTGGTAGTCGCGGATCATCTTCAGCTTGGCCTCGGGCGTGGCCTCGGCCAGGAAGTCATCGACGCCCGCCTCGGCGGCGATGGCCGCGGCGGTCAGGCGGTTGTCGCCGGTGATCATCACCGTCTTGATGCCCATGCGGCGCAGCTCGGCAAAGCGCTCCTTGATGCCGCCCTTGACGATGTCCTTCAGCTCGACGACACCGAGCACCCGCGGCGGCGCGACTGCGATACCGCTTGCGGTGACCACGCCATCGGCCACCACCAGCGGCGTGCTGCCGCGGCGCGCCACGTCGTCGGTGGCCTGCTGCACGTCGGCCGGGAAGCTGCCGCCGAGGGCTTCGACATGCTTGCGGATCGCTTGGCCGGCGCCCTTGCGCAACTGACGCACGGTGCCGTCGCGCTCGATGTCGACGCCGCTCATCCGCGTCTGCGCGGTGAATGGCACGAAGGTGGTTTTCTGCGCCGTCAGATCCCGCTCGCGCAGATTGAACTTCTGCTTGGCCAGCACGGTGATGCTGCGACCTTCGGGCGTCTCGTCGGCCATCGACGCGAACTGCGCCGCATCGGCCAACTGTCGCTCGGAGACGCCTGGCGCCGGCAACATGCTTGTTGCCTGTCTGTTCCCGAGCGTGATGGTGCCGGTCTTGTCGAGCAGCAGCACGTCGACGTCGCCCGCTGCCTCCACCGCGCGGCCCGAGGTCGCAATCACGTTTGCCGCCATCATCCGGCTCATGCCGGCCACGCCGATGGCCGACAGCAGCGCGCCGATGGTGGTGGGGATCAGGCACACCAGCAGCGCGATCAAGGCAGTGACGGACACCGGAGTGCCGGCATGGTTGGCAGACGCGGCCGCTTCGACGCTGAAGATCGAATACGGCAGCAGCGTCACCGTGACCACCAGGAACACGATCGTCAGCGCGACCAGCAGGATCGTCAGCGCGATCTCGTTGGGGGTTTTCTGCCGCTTGGCGCCTTCGACCATCGCGATCATCCGGTCGAGGAACGATTCGCCGGGGTTCACGTTGATGCGCACCACCAGCCAGTCCGACAGCACGCGGGTGCCGCCGGTGACGGAGGCGAAATCCCCGCCCGACTCGCGGATCACCGGCGCCGATTCGCCGGTGATGGCGCTCTCGTCCACCGAGGCCACGCCTTCGATCACCTCGCCGTCGAGCGGGATCACGTCGCCCGCCTCGACCAGCACGACCGCGCCCTTGCGCAGTTCGTCAGCTTCCTGCGGATGCCAGGAGGAGCCGTGGCGAGGCTGCTCCAGCTTCTTCGCGATGGTCTTCTTCTTCATGCCGCGCAGCGACGACGCTTGTGCCTTGCTGCGGCCCTCGGCCATCGCCTCGGCAAAGTTGGCGAAGAGCACGGTGAACCACAGCCACACCGTGATCGCGAGGATGAACGACTGGGGCGCTTCGCCGTGTCCGCTCAGGGCTTGCACCCACAGGATGGTGGTGAGGATGCTGCCGACGTAGACGACGAACATCACCGGGTTGCGCCACTGCACGCGCGGGTCGAGCTTGCCGAAGGCCGAGGCGATCGCGGGCTTGACGAGGGCCGGGTCCATCAACGAAGACGTGGCGGAATGGTTCATGGCTTGCTCGACAGCATCAGGTGCTCGACGACCGGCCCCAGGGCCAGCGCTGGCACGTAGTTCAGCAGGCCGACCAGCACCACGGTACCGATCAGCAGCATCACGAACAGTGGCCCGTGCGTGGGCAGGGTGCCGGCGGTGACCGCCATGCGCTTCTTGCCGGCCAGCGAGCCGGCAATCGCCAGCACCGGCACGATCACACCGAAGCGGCCGAACCACATCGCCACCGCCAGCAGCGTGTTGTAGAAGGGCGTGTTGGCCGACAGGCCGGCGAAGGCGCTGCCGTTGTTGTTCGCCGCCGAGGTGAGGGCGTAGAGGATCTCGGAGAACCCATGCGCACCGGGGTTGGCGATGCCGGCCTGGCCTGCATCGGCCAGCACCGCCACGGCGGCACCGCCCAGCACGAGGATTGGCGTGACGAGGATGGCGATCGAGGTCATCTTCATCTCGAAGACCTCGATCTTCTTGCCCAGGTACTCGGGTGTGCGGCCGATCATCAACCCGGCGATGAACACCGCCAGGATGGCAAAGATCAGCATGCCGTACAGCCCCGAGCCGACGCCGCCAAAGACCACTTCGCCCAACTGCATCAGCACCAGCGGCACGGCACCGCCGAGCGGCGTGAACGAGTCGTGCATGCCGTTGACCGCTCCGCATGAGGCCGCGGTGGTGATGGCGGCGAACAGCCCGGTGGCCGCGATGCCGAAGCGCGCTTCCTTGCCCTCCATGTTGCCGCCCGGTTGCGTGGTGCTGGCGATCTGGTCGGCGCCCAGCGAGGTCAGCAGCGGATTGCCCTGCTGCTCCTGCCCGGTGACGGCGACCACCGAGACGACGAAGATGGCGGTCATCGCTGCCAGCACCGCCCAGCCCTGACGCGCATCGCCCGCCATGCGACCGAACATGAACACGAGTGCGGTCGGGATCAGGAAGATCGACAGCATCTGCACGAAGTTGCTCAGCGCGGTCGGGTTCTCGTACGGATGCGCCGAGTTGGCGTTGAAGAACCCGCCACCGTTGGTGCCGAGCATCTTGATCGCCTCCTGCGAAGCGACCGGGCCCATCGAGAGCGACTGCGTGTGGCCTTGCAGCGTGGCGACCTGTTGAGTTGCGCTGAAGTTCTGGATCACACCCTGGCTGACCAGGAACACAGCAAACACCAGCGACAACGGCAGCAGCACGTAGGCCGTTACGCGCGTCACATCGACCCAGAAATTACCGATCGACGCCGACGAGCGGGCCACGAAGCCGCGGATCAGCGCCATCACGACCACGATGCCGGTGGCCGCGGAGAAGAAGTTCTGCACCGCCAGCGCCAGCATCTGCGTGAGGTAGCTCATCGTCGCTTCGCCGGCATAGCCCTGCCAGTTGGTGTTGGTGACGAAGGCGATGGCGGTGTTGAACGATGAATCAGCGCTGACCGCGGCCATGCCGGCGGGGTTCAGCGGCAACATCCCCTGGAATCGCTGCAGTGCATAGACCGCCATCACACCCAGGAAATTGAAGACGAGGAGCGCGATCGCGTAATGCCGCCAGCCCATGCCCGCCGAGGGGTCTATGCCCGCCAACCGGTACAAGCCGCGTTCTGCCGCTTCGAAGGGCGCCATCCAGCGAGGGAAGCGGCCATCGGCGACCGCCACCAGCCATCGACGCAGCGGCCAGGCCAGCAACATCAAGATCACGAGGTAGGTGGCCAGCAGCATCCAGGCGTTGGTGTTCATCAGAACGCCTCCGCCCGCAGCAGCGCGTAGACCAGATAGACGAGCAGGCCGAGCGAGGCCGCACCGGCGAGCGCATAGAGCCAGCTCATTTGCGCACCTCCAGGGCATCGCAGCCAACCACCATGCCGACGATGGCTGCGCACATCAGAGCGGCGACAAGCAGAAACAGGACGTCCATGACACCTCGGGAATCGGATTTCGATACCCGGGGAGCGTAGGCAGTCGCGTGTCAAATCGGTGTACAGATCCGCCGGAGGCGCATCAAGATCGCATCAAGGTGCGATGGCCTGCATGGCACGCGCGGCCATCGGCCGATGGGTCGGACGCCAGCGGTCCGAATCAGCCCAAGGCGTCGTCCGCTCCATCGGGTTCGACGCTTTTGCCAGGTCGGCCGCGGCGATGCGCCTCGTGTTTTTCCACGGCAGTGGTGATCGCCCGCTTGAGCTTGCCCACTGCCCCGTGGATCGCCTGATGCGCGGTGTCGGCATGGTCCTTCACGACCACCGGATCCATGCCCACCAACCGGGCTTCAAGCGTGCAGTGGATATCGTCAGGTGTGGACTTGGCATGGCTGTTGGCATCGGCGAGGTGTGCCTCGACACGCGTGACCTGCCCGGCGAACCGGCTGAGTGCGTCTTTCACCACCTCTTCCAGATGCGCTGCCATCTGATGGCGCCCGTCGACGTGGGGATCGGTGTTCAACAAGACTTGCATGGCGTGCTCCTCGGTGGGGATGGTGTCAGCGCAGCGGCGTCTTTCCGTCGGGCAGCGTCAGGTGCCCATCACGCCAGAAGTCGATCACTCGCGCTGTCTTTTCAGCGGGCACGAGGGCGAGCTGCTGCTGCGACTCGACCTCGGCGTTGGCGAGCGCGGCATAAGTCATCTGGTTGGCCGCTCTCAGCCAGGTGATCATGTACCTGTTTTTGGTCGTCCAGACATCGCGCATCACACACCCCGGCAGGCCCTGAAGGGCAATGCGACGATCGTGCCGGATCGGGTTGAGTTGTCAGTCTCGCAAAGGCATGACCCGACGTGGTCTGTGTCCTACGCCAGCTGGGACTTGCTGCGCGCGAGTTGCTGGCCCAGCAGGTAGCTGACCCCCACCACGGTGACGATGGCCGCGCCGAACCACAGCGCCTTGTTTTCGGCCCAGGCATCGACCTCGGGCAAGGTCTGCGTTGCCACCCCCAGGGTGGCGGTGAGCAGGCTGACGCCAGAAACCGCGAGCGCCATCATCCGCGAGGCGATGCGAGCGGTTTCGTCGGAACGGCGGATCAGCTTGGAGATCCACCAGCCGTTGAGGCCGTCGGTGGCGAGCATGCCGCCGATGAACAGCAGCGCCAGCAGCAGTGCCGGCTGCCAGCCACCGAACTGCGTGGTGGTGACGGCGAACAGCGTGGCCTGGCTGATGGTGTCGAACGACAACGCGAACAGCGTGCCGACGCCTGTCACCATCAGCGGGCTGCCGGCGCGCAGCAGCCGTGCGAACGCTCCGCTGCGCCAGCCGATCAGCGAGGCCGATTCATGGCCCGGCGTGCGCAGCACGCCGGCGATGTTGATCAGCGCCAGCAAGGTCAGCACGACGATCGACACCCAGGCGCCGAACGATTCCAGCCACGTCGGCGCACGCCACGCCTGCGCGACGGTGGACACACAAAGTGCCACGGCGATCACCACGATGCCATGGCCCAGCGAGAACAGCACACCGACCATCCGCGCCAGCTGGGGTCGGGGCTGCGCGTTGTAGCGTGTCAGGCCGTCGATGGCGGCCAGGTGATCAGCATCGAGCCCGTGCTTGATGCCCAGCATCAGCACCACCAGGGCCAGGCCTGCGAAGTCGCGGGGAAGGTCGATGGTCATTGGGCTGCTCCTCAGGCCGTGGCGGCCACGGTAGTCAATTCGTCATGCAACCGACCGTACCAGAGGTCGATGCCCGCGCCAGTGGCCGCTGTCGGCTTCGATCGACATGCAAAGAAAAAGGCCCGGTCGACAGACCGGGCCTTTTTCTTCAAGGCACCGAGCGCAAGGCCTCGGTACGTTCAGTGCGATGCCAAAACTCAGGCCGAGCGCTTCGCCTTGGTGGCCGAGGCCGCCTTCACCGCTGTGCTGGTCATCGCCTGGAAGTTGGCTTCGGCCACTTCAACGGCTTGCTTCGACGCCTTGTGCACGCTTTCGTAGGCGTTGTTCGCTGCAGCGACGGCGGACTTCACCAGCGCCACGGCATTTTCGCTACCGGCTGGTGCGTTCTTGACGGCGGTGTCGACCACCGACATGAACTTCTTCTGCGCATCGGCAGCGGTCGCTTCAGCGGCCTTGGTGATTTCCGACGTGGTCGCGGTGGCGATGTCGTACAGGTGGCGGCTGTAAGCAGCGGCCTTTTCAGCGGCCGGTTGCAGCAGCGAGGTCTGCAGGGCCAGCAGTTCCTGTGCGTCCTTGGCCGACAGGGCAGCCTGGGTCGATTCGGCAGCTTCGCCCATCGCGGCCTTGGCCACTTGCAGGTTCAGCTCGACGAGCTTTTCAACGCCTTCGAAAGCCTTGGCGGTCAGGCCGAACAGCGTGTCAAGGTTGGACTTTTGCGCGGCGACGATTTGTTCTGCGGTCAACATGGATATCTCCTGGGGATAGGGAAAAAAATGACGGCGTAAGAGCAGCTTGGTTGGGGCTCAAGGCCGTGGCCGTACACACATTCAAGCTGAATCACAAGTTTTGTTGCGGTGCAGCATGGCCTGAAGTATAAAAGCCCGGTGTGACTTGGCAAGCCTTTTTTGGTGCAATGCAGCAAAACTAGGGGGCTCGTTCTAAAACCCGGCATTCGATGGGTCGTGGTCGTCTCTGCACAATCCTGCGAGTGCAGGCCTTCCACTCCGACCATTTCGTGCTGCCGCTGCCCGAAGGGCATCGCTTCCCGATGGCGAAGTACCGGATGCTGCGCGACCGGGTCGCTGCCGAGTTGCCTGGTGTGGACCTGGTCGAGGCACTGGCAGCGTCCGATGACGAGCTGCTTCGTGTGCACACGAAGCAGTACGTGGGCGAGGTGACCGAAGGCCGGCTGTCGACTGCACAGCAGCGCGAGATCGGTTTCCCGTGGTCGATGGCAATGGTCGAGCGATCGCGTCGATCGGTGGGCGCCACGGTCGCCGCAGCGCGTGCGGCCCTGGCCGGTGGCGGCATTGCCGTCAATCTGGCCGGTGGCACCCACCACGCTTATGCCGATCACGGCAGCGGCTTTTGCGTGTTCAACGATGTGGTGATAGCGGCACGCCGGATGCAGGCCGACTGGCGCAGTCAGCAAGCCGATCCACTGCGCGTGGCGGTGATCGACCTCGACGTGCACCAGGGCAACGGCACGGCGGCCATCTGCCGCGACGACCCGACGATCACCACGCTGTCGATGCACGGCGCGAAGAATTTTCCGTTTCGCAAGGAGGCCAGCGACATCGACATCGACCTGCCCGATGGCTGTGCCGACGACGAGTACCTGGCCGCACTGGATGGCGCGCTGGATCGGCTCTGGCGACACAGCGAGTCCACTGGTTTGCCGAAGTTGATCTTTTTCCTGGCCGGTGCCGATCCGCATGAAGGCGACCGTCTCGGCCGCCTGAAGCTCACCGCCGCGGGCCTGGCCGAACGCGATCGCCGAGTGTTCGCCGCAGCGCTGGAGCGCCGCATTCCGGTCGCCGTGTCGATGGCGGGCGGCTACGGAACCGTGATCGAGGACACCGTGGCACTGCAACTCACCACCTTGCGCCTGGCGTTCCGGCATTGGCAGGCCTGGCAGTCGTTGCGCCCATGGGCGCCAGACCTTCAAGCCGAGGTCGCCTGAGACAATCAGGCCATGGAAAACCTGCCCTGGATCACACTGGTGCTGAGTGTCGTCACCCTGCTGCTGATGCTGTGGCTGGCGCTTCGCGGTTCCGACGATGCCAGAGGACGTCCCGACCACCAGGTGCTGATCGATGCGTTTCGCAGCGGCTCCGAGCGGCTGGAGCGCGAGCTGCGCGACGAACTGGGCCGCAGCGCCCAGGGCACGCGGGTCGAGCTGGGCAACGCGCTCGGCACCTTCCAGCAAACGCTGTCGAACCAGCAAGGCGATGTGGCCCGCACGCAAACCACCCAGGCGCTGGCCTCGCGCGAATCGCTCGATGCGGCGCTGAAGCGCTTCTCAGACACCTTGGGTGCGCAGCTGCGCGACATGGCCGAGGCCAATGAGCGCCGGTTGGGTGAGGTCAAGACCAGCGTCGAACAGCGGCTCACCGTGCTGCAGCAAGGCAACGAGGCCAAGCTCGAACAGATGCGCGCCACCGTCGACGAGAAGCTGCATGCGACGCTGGAAGCGCGCCTG
>JANXTP010000023.1 GCA_025352345.1 Burkholderiales bacterium
CTTCGCCACAGAAAGCGCCAGCCACTTCATCCCGTGGCGACCGAAATTGACCTGGGCCCGTGCATCGTCGCCGCTGCCCTCGAGGGTGACGATCACGCCCTCACCGAACTTGGTGTGGAACACGCTCTGGCCAGACTTCAGGCCGTGCGATGGCGCCTTCGGAATGACCGACGGTGCGGCAGTCTCGACACGCCCTGCGCCGACGATCGAGCCCAAGCCCGACCCACGTGCCCACGCCGCCTGGTAGTCGCGAGCGAAGCCTGAACCGAAGGCCTGGTTGCGCGGCGTGATCCACTTCAACGAAGCTTCGGGCAGCTCGTCGAAGAAACGGCTCTTGATGTTGTAGCGGGTCTGGCCGTGCAGCATGCGGGTCTGGCTGCAGCTCAGGTACAGCCGCTTGCGCGCGCGCGTGATCGCCACGTACATCAGCCGCCGCTCTTCTTCCAGCCCATCGAGGTCGGACACGCTGTTCTCGTGCGGAAACAGACCTTCTTCGAGGCCGGTGATGAACACCGCGTCGAATTCCAGGCCCTTGGCCGCGTGCACCGTCATCAACTGGATCGCGTCCTGCCCGGCCTGTGCCTGGTTGTCACCGGCTTCGAGCGAGGCGTGCGTCAGGAAGGCGGCCAGTGGCGACATGATTTCGCCGGTTTCGGCGTCGGGCGTGGTGATCAAGGAAGCAATGCCGCCTGCCAGTGGTGGCGATGCTGGCGTTGCAACGGCAGCGTCAACGCCCAGGCCTGACAGCACTTTCACCAACTCCGCCTCAGCACCCAGCTGCAGCGGTGCCCCGAACTCATCCACCGGGAGCGCCACCGCGTCTTTGCCAAAACCTTCCTGCGTGACAAACGCCTCGGCCGCGTTCACCAATTCGTCGAGGTTTTCCAGCCGGTCCTGGCCTTCCTTGTCGCTGCGGTAGAAATCGACCAGGTTAGATGCCTTCAGCATGTGCTCGATGATCTCGCGCAGCGTCAACCCGCGCGTGGCCTCACGCATCGCATCAACCTTGGCGACGAAGGCCTGCACATTGCCGCCGCCTTTACCTGCCACTGCACCCACGCTTTGGCAAAGGCTGCGCCCGCTGGCGCGCGCTGCGTCCTGCAGCAGCTCGATCGTGCGCGCGCCGATGCCGCGCGTCGGGAAGTTGACGACACGCAGGAAGCTGGTGTCGTCGTTCGGGTTCTCGATGAGGCGCAGATAGCTCAGCGCGTGCTTGACCTCGGCGCGCTCGAAAAAGCGCAGGCCGCCGTACACCTTGTACGGGATGCTGGCGTTGAACAGCGCGCTTTCCAGCACCCGGCTTTGCGCATTGCTGCGGTACAGCAGCGCGATGTCGCGGCGCGGCGTGCCATCGCGGTGCAGTTGCTGCGCCTCCTCGATGAACCACTGCGCCTCGGCGAAATCGCTGGTGGCTTCGAACACGCGCACCTGTTCGCCCGGGCCCGCTTCAGTGCGCAGGTTCTTGCCGAGGCGGCGCGAGTTGCGCGAGATCAGCTCATTGGCCGCATCGAGGATGTGGCCGTAGCTGCGGTAGTTGCGCTCCAGCTTGATGACCTGCTGCACCTTGAACTCGCGCTCGAAGTCGGCCATGTTGCCGACCTGTGCCCCGCGGAACGCATAGATGCTCTGGTCGTCGTCACCGACCGCCAGCACCGCGGTGCCGTTCGGTCCGGGCGGGCCGGCGAACATCTTCAGCCAGGCGTACTGCAGCCGGTTCGTGTCCTGGAATTCGTCGACCAGGATGTGGCGGAAGCGGCGTTGGTAGTGTTCGCGCAGGCTGAGGTTGTCGCGCATCAGCTCGTAAGTGCGCAGCATCAGCTCGGCGAAATCGACGACACCTTCACGCTGACACTGTTCCTCATAGGCCTGGTACACCTGCACCAGCACGCGGCCCTGCTCATCGCGCACCTCGACGTCCTTCGGGCGCAGACCTTCTTCCTTCTGCCCGGCGATGAACCAGGTGGTGGTCTTCGGCACAAAGCGCTCTTCATCGAGCTTCATCGCCTTGATGACGCGCTTGACGGCCGACAACTGATCGGCCGAATCGAGAATCTGAAAGCCCTGCGGCAGCGCCGCCAGCTTCCAGTGCGCGCGCAGGAAGCGGTTGCACAGCCCGTGGAAAGTGCCGACCCACATGCCGCGCACCGGCACCGGCAGCATCGCCGAGAGCCGCGTCAGCATTTCCTTCGCGGCCTTGTTGGTGAAGGTCACCGCCAGCACGCCGCCGGGCGAGAGCTGGCCGGTCTGGATCAGCCAGGCGATGCGCGTCGTCAGCACGCGGGTCTTGCCGGAACCAGCGCCAGCCAGGATCAGCGATGGCCGCGCCGGCAAAGTCACCGCCGCCAGTTGCTCCGGATTCAGCCCGCGCAGCAGGTTGTCGGAGGACGGCACCGCCAGACCCGGCGCATCATCGATCTCGCCCGCTGCAGCCATCACCGCCACCGAAGGATCGTCTTCTTCAAACAGCGGGATCGACGGGTCGTCGTGCGGCGCAACGCCGGGGCTTTCAGAGGGACTGGACATCGAATGATTCTAGGAGCCACCCTCCTACAATTCGGCCTCCTTTTTGCTGCTCTGCGGCGCACTTTCCTGCTGCGCCCTACCCGGTGTCCCCATGACCGAACTGGCCAAGTCCTTCGAACCCGCCGCCATCGAGGCCCACTGGGGGCCACTGTGGGAGCAAAGCGGCGTCTACGAGCCCACGCTAGCCGCTGCGCAACCCTCGTTTTCGATCCAGCTGCCACCGCCCAATGTCACCGGCACGCTGCACATGGGCCATGCGTTCAACCAGACGATCATGGACTCGCTGACGCGCTACCACCGCATGCGCGGCTTCAACACGCTGTGGGTGCCGGGCACCGACCACGCCGGCATCGCCACGCAAATCGTCGTCGAGCGGCAGTTGCAGGAGCAGGGCCTGAGCCGCCACGACCTGGGCCGCGCCAACTTTGTCGCACGCGTGTGGGACTGGAAGCAGCAGTCGGGCTCGACCATCACCCGCCAGATGCGCCGCATGGGCGACAGCGTGAGCTGGCCGCACGAGTACTTCACGATGGACGACAAGCTGTCCGGCGTCGTTACTTCGACCTTCGTGCAGCTCTACGAACAAGGCCTGATCTACCGCGGCAAGCGGCTGGTCAACTGGGATCCGGTGCTGAAATCGGCGGTGTCCGACCTGGAAGTCGAAAGCGAAGAAGAAGACGGCTCGCTGTGGCACATCCGATATCCGCTGGAAGACGGTTCCGGCGATCTGGTGGTGGCCACCACACGGCCCGAGACGATGCTGGGCGACGTCGCGGTGATGGTGCACCCTGACGACGAGCGCTACGCGGCCTTCGTCGGCAAGCGCGTCACGCTGCCGCTGTGCGGGCGGACCATTCCCGTCATCGCCGACGACTACGTGGATCGCGCGTTCGGCACCGGCGTCGTCAAGGTGACGCCGGCGCATGACGTGAACGACTACGCGGTCGGCCAGCGCCACGGCCTGCCGATCATCGGCGTGCTGACGCTGGATGCGGCGGTCAACGCGAACGCGCCGGCGGCGTATCAAGGCCTGGACCGCTTCGTTGCGCGCAAGCGCGTGGTGTCTGACCTTGAGGCACAAGGGTTCCTCGTCGAGGTCAAGAAGCACAAGCTGATGGTGCCGCGCTGTGCGCGCACCGGGCAGGTCATCGAGCCGATGCTGACTGACCAATGGTTCGTTGCGATGACAAAGGCTGGCCCAGACGGCAAGAGCATTGCGCAGAAGGCGATCGACGCCGTCGCGAAGGGCGATGTCAAGTTCGTGCCCGAGAACTGGGTCAACACCTATGACCAGTGGATGAAGAACATCACCGACTGGTGCATCTCGCGCCAGCTCTGGTGGGGGCATCAGATTCCGGCCTGGTACGGCACGAACGGTGAACTGTTCGTTGCGATCAACGAAGACGAGGCGCGCGCCAAGGCCACGGCTGCTGGCTACACCGGCGAACTGGTTCGCGACGAAGACGTGCTCGACACCTGGTATTCGTCGGCGATGGTGCCGTTCTCGTCGCTGGGCTGGCCCGAGAAGACAAAGGAACTCGATCTGTTCCTGCCATCGAGTGTGCTGGTCACCGGCTACGACATCATCTTTTTCTGGGTCGCCCGGATGATCATGATGACGACGCACTTCACTGGCAAAGTGCCGTTCCATCACGTCTACATCCACGGCCTGGTGCGCGATGCGCAGGGCAAGAAGATGAGCAAGTCCGAAGGCAATGTGCTCGACCCGGTGGATCTGATCGATGGCATCTCGCTGGCCCCCTTGCTCGACAAGCGCACCGTCGGCCTGCGCAAGCCCGAAACCGCGCCTCGCGTGCGCAAAGACACCGAGAAGGAATTCCCCGACGGCATTCCGGCTTTCGGCGCCGATGCGCTGCGCTTCACCTTCGCCTCGCTGGCCAGCCTCGGGCGCAGCATCAATTTCGACTCGAAGCGCTGCGAGGGCTACCGCAATTTCTGCAACAAGCTCTGGAACGCCACGCGCTTCGTGCTGATGAACTGCGAAGGCCAGGATTGCGGGCTGGCCGAGCACACCAAAGCACAGTGCGGATCGAGCGGGGCGACCGACCCGTATTTGGCCTTCTCGCAGGCCGACCGTTGGATCACCAGCGAATTGCAGCGTGTGGAAGCCGCCGTTGAGCACGGCTTTGCCGACTACCGGCTCGACAACGTCGCCAACGCGATCTACTCCTTCGTGTGGGATGAGTACTGCGACTGGTACCTGGAAGTCGCCAAGGTGCAGATTCAAGTCGGCAGCGAATCGGCTCAGCGCGCGACGAGGCGCACCTTGATTCGCGTGCTGGAGACGGTACTGCGCCTGCTGCACCCGATCACGCCGTTCATCACCGCCGAGCTGTGGGAGCGCGTGGCGGTGGTGGCCGGACGCAAGACGGCAGGCTCGGCCGACAGCCTGGTCACCGCGCCTTACCCGAAGGCCCAGCTCGAACGGGTCGATGCTGCGGCTGACGCCTGGGTCGCGCAGCTGAAAGGCATGGTCGGTGCCTGCCGCCGCTTGCGCAGCGAGATGAGCCTGTCACCCGACAAGCGGGTGCCACTGCTGGCGCTCGGCGATACCGCCTTCGTGCAGACGGCAACGCCGCTGCTGAGGGTACTGGCCAAGGTGTCGGAGGTTCAGATTCACACCGATGAAGCCGCGTATGCCCAGGCCACGCTGAACGCGCCGGTCGTCGAGTTCGGCGGCACGCGGCTGGCCTTGCACGTCGAGATCGATGTGGCGGCCGAGACAGAGCGGCTGCGCAAAGAGATCACACGGCTTGATAGCGAGATCGCCAAAGGCAGCGCGAAACTCGCCAACGAAAGCTTCGTGGCCCGGGCCCCGGCTGCGGTGGTCGCTCAAGAGCAGGCACGCATTGCCGAATACACCGCAACGCGCCACCGGTTGCATGCCCAGGCACAGCGGCTGTCGGCTCAGAGTTGAGGCGTGACACCGCGCAGACTCGAGCGGTAAGCTCGCGGCGCGTGCCAAGAAAAGGTGTCTTTGTTGCGTGTGAGAATGGATCGAAACCCTGGATTCACCGCTCGGGAGTGTGCACATGAAGATCAACAAGGCGATATTCCCCGTGGCCGGCCTCGGCACGCGTTTCCTGCCCGCCACCAAGGCGCAGCCGAAGGAAATGCTGCCGGTGGTCGACAAGCCGCTGATCCAGTACGCGGTCGAGGAGGCTTACGCCGCCGGCATCCGCCAGATGATCTTCGTCAATGGCCGCAACAAGCGCGCCATTCCGGACCACTTCGACACCGCCTACGAGCTGGAAGCCGAACTCGAAGCCGCTGGCAAGAAAGAGCTGCTGGCCCTGGTGCATTCGATCAAGCCCGACGACATGGAGTGCATCTACATCCGCCAACCCAAGGCCCTGGGCCTGGGCCATGCGGTGCTGTGCGCACAGTGCGTGGTTGTCAACGAACCGTTCGCGGTGCTGCTGGCCGACGACCTGATGGTCGGCAAGCCTCCAATCCTCAAGCAGATGGTGGAACGCTTCGCCGACTGGCAGGCCTCGATCATCGCGGTGCAGGAAGTGCCCGACGATCAGACGCGCCGTTACGGCATGGTGGCCGGCACGCCAGTCAACGACCGGATGATGGACATGACCCACATCGTCGAAAAGCCGGCACCGAAAGATGCGCCGTCACGCCTGGGCGTGGCCGGCCGCTACATCCTGACGCCGGGCATCTTCAAGGAAATCGCGGCGCAGCCGCGTGGTGTGGGCGGTGAGATTCAATTGACCGACGGCATCGCCGCGCTGATGCGCCGCGAGAAGGTGTTCGCTTTCCGCTACGAAGGACGGCGCTACGACTGCGGCAGCAAGGAAGGCTTCCTGGAAGCCAATGTCGAGCTGGCGCTGATGCACCCGCAACTCGGCCCGGGGTTCCGCAGCTACCTGAAGACGCTCGAACTCTGAGCGGCGGCGGCCGACTCAGCGGCGGCGCAGCAGGTGGATGAACTCGTCGGCAACGGTGGTCTGCTCGATCAGATCGTTGCCGGTCTGCTTCGCGAACGCCTGGAAATCGCGCGTCGAACCCGGATCGGTGGACACCACCTTCAGCACGTCCCCGCTGGCCATGTCGGCCAGCGCCTTCTTGGCCTTCAGGATCGGCAGCGGACAGTTCATCCCGCGGGTGTCGATTTCTTTGTGGATCAGGATCATGGGGCGCGTGCTCCGCTGGACTGTAGCGATTCTAGATTTCAGGCCGGAAACACGCCGGTAGACAGGTAGCGATCACCCCGATCACAGACGATGAACACGATGGTCGCGTTCTCGACCGTCTTCGCCAACTCCAGCGCGACCCAGCAGGCGCCAGCCGCAGAAATGCCGGCAAAGATGCCTTCCTCACGCGCCAGGCGGCGCGCCATCTCCTCGGCATCGGTCTGGCTGACCGAGGCGGTCTCGTCGATGTGCGTCGGGTCGTAGATCTTCGGCAGGTAGGCCTCGGGCCACTTGCGGATGCCCGGAATGCGCGAGCCCTCGCTCGGTTGCGCGCCGATGATGCGCACCGCCGGGTTCATCTCCTTCAGGTAGCGCGAAACGCCGGTGATCGTGCCGGTGGTGCCCATCGCGCTGACGAAGTGGGTGAGCTGCCCGGCGGTGTCGCGCCAGATCTCGGGGCCGGTGGTTTCGTAATGCACGCGCGGGTTGTCGGCATTGGCGAACTGGTCGAGCACCACGCCCTTGCCGTCGCGTTGGAGCTGATCGGCGAGGTCGCGGGCGTGCTCCATGCCACCCGAGCGCGGCGTCAGCATCAGGTCGGCGCCGAAGGCGCGCATCGTCTGCGCACGCTCAATAGACAGGTCCTCCGGCATGATCAGCAGCATCTTGTAGCCACGGATGGCTGCGGCCATCGCCAGCGCGATGCCGGTGTTGCCCGAGGTGGCCTCGATCAGCGTATCGCCAGGATGGATGTCGCCGCGCTCTTCTGCGCGGCGGATCATGCTGATGGCAGCACGGTCCTTGACCGATCCAGCCGGGTTGTTGCCCTCGAGCTTGCCGAGGATCACATTGCCACGGCGCTCGGCATCGGCGCCGGGCAGGTGCTTCAGCCGCACCAGCGGCGTGTTGCCGATCAGGTCTTCGAGCGAGGGGTAGATCGGCTGCTGTTTGGCCATGCAAACTCGAAACGGTGGAGCAGGCAATCTGCCGCGATTCATGCGGCATTGCACCGCATCGACCAACACAAGAATTCGGGTGGTGCCTCCGGTCGGAATCGAACCGACACTCCGTGAAGAACCGGATTTTGAGTCCGGCGCGTCTACCAATTCCGCCACAGAGGCCCAACGTAGTGCTTAATTATTCCACAGGCCTCTGCGCTGCTGCAGAGCTTACGCCAGACGTCTGCCTTCAGCGCCGCGCCATCAACTGCGGTTACGCTCTTGCCTCGACTGCGACCTGCACCTCAAAGCCCACTGGATCCCGCGCATGCCCCCGATGCCTCCCATCACCCAAGCCTTGTTGTTGATCAATGTTGCCGCCTTCTGCATCGACAGTTTTCTAGGACCGTGGTTCACCCGCCTGTTGGCGCTGTGGCCGCTGGGCTATGGCTTCCTGCCGTGGCAGGTCGTCACCTACGCATTCCTGCACGGCAGCATCGGCCACCTGTTTTTCAACATGCTGGGCCTGTGGATGTTCGGTGCCGAGCTGGAGCGGGTCTGGGGCCCGAAGCGCTTCATTCAGTTCTACACCGCCAGCGTGCTGGCAGCAGCCGGTGCGCAGTTGCTGGTAACCGGGTTGCTGGGATCGGTCTACCCAACCGTGGGCGCCTCGGGCGGGCTGTTCGGCCTGCTGCTGGCGTGCGGC